>CAJWZI010000112.1 GCA_913049615.1 uncultured Alphaproteobacteria bacterium
GTGAAAAACAAGAACCAAAATTGAGTAGGGCGTTCCATGGCAAGCGCAAGGTCAAATTCAAGGGCATATAATTAGTGAAACCGCCCGCTTTTGAATATGTGGCGCCTACCACGCTGGACGAGGCCATAATGGCCCTGGCCGATGACGATGCGATGATTTTGGCAGGCGGCCAGAGCCTTGTCCCTATGCTGAACTTTCGCTTATTTGCGCCGACCTGCCTGGTAGATATCACCCGAATTGCGAATCTTGATTACATAAAGGATTGGAATGGCGGTTTGCGGATCGGCGCGTTGGCCCGGCATCACACACTGGAAACCTCTTCTCTAGTTAAAGAACGGTTTCCTGTTCTGCATGCGGCCATGCGGTTGGTGGCTCACCTGGCTATCCGCAACCGAGGCACCATTGGCGGTAGTCTATGTCATGCCGATCCGGCAGCGGAACTTCCAGGGCTAGCTCTGTTGCTAGAGGCGGAACTGCAAACTACCAAACGCACAATTGCGGCAGCCGAATTCTTTGAGGGTGCGTTGACCTCAGTTTTGGAGCAAGGTGAGATCCTCACGGAGATACGCCTGCCCGCTTTGCCGGTGGGTACTGGTTGGGCCTTCGAAGAATTTTCCCGTAGGTCGGGGGATTTTGCCCTGGCCGGTGTTGGCGTCCTGGTGGGCTCCGAAACACGGATTACCGCTATTGGTGCTAACGAAACTCCCATTCGGCTGAAACGGGCTGAAGCTCTCTGTACAGATCTCTCAAAAATGGATGCAATCGTCCGATCGGCACGAGAAGAGGTATCTCCAAATAGCGATCTGCATGGCTCCGCAGATTACCGCCGGCATCTGATTGGTGTTTTGACCAAGCGGGCTCTGACGGAAGCCTCGGAGCGTGCCGCGTGATTAAGGTCACGGTAAATGGGGAGGATTATGAACGCGAGGTGGAACCCCGCATGCTGTTGGCCGATTTCTTGCGCCACGAACTCGGACTAACAGGAACCCATGTGGGATGCGAACATGGCGTGTGTGGTGCCTGCACAGTGATTTTGAATGGCGACAGCGTGCGATCCTGTCTTTGTTTCGCGATCCAGACTGATGGGGCCAAAATCGAGACTGTTGAAGGTCTGGGAACCGTCGATAATCTGAACCCTTTGCAACAGTCCTTCCAAAAACACCACGCTTTGCAATGCGGCTTCTGCACGCCGGGAATGTTGATGACCGGTGTGGATCTTTTGCGCAAATATCCATTGGCAACGGATGAACAAATTCGCGAAGGGTTGTCGGGCAACCTTTGCCGTTGCACAGGCTATGAACATATTGTGCAGGCAATTCGTTGGGTGGTCGAACATGGACTTTGAGGCCCGACCGAAAATCATCGGTTCCGCCGTACAACGGGTGGAAGACCCGCGTCTATTGACAGGGCACGGCCGGTTCATTGACGATATTATGCTGCCACGCATACTGCACGTCGCCTTTTGTCGAAGCGATTACGCCCATGCGCGCATCATCAGTATCAACACTTTGGACGTAGGAGCGATGCCAGGCGTGGTGGGCATTTTCACTGCTCAAGATCTGGAGGATGAATTCAAGCCGATCCGTGCCACATCACGCATGGCCGATTACTACGCGACCGAATTGGGTGCGCTGGCCCGAGGCAAGGTGCGTTATGTGGGTGAGGCGGTAGTCGCCGTGGTGGCACAAAGCCGTTATCTGGCGGAAGACGCTGCCGAACGTGTCTTTATCGAATACGAACCCCTGGGTGATGCCGTTGAGCCTCTGGCTAATTTAAGTAATGACAGTCCTTTGCTCCACGAGGACGCGGGCACCAATATATTAGTCACTCGCACCTTCCAACGAGGGGACGTCGATGAGGCCATGGATGGCGCCGAAGTGCGTGTTCGGGATACCTTCCGCATGCATCGAAAGACCCCCACAGCCATGGAAAATCGTGGCTACGTCGCCGACTACGATCAAGGGCGGCGAACCCTGACTTTGCATTCCACCACTCAGATTTCTGGCATTGTCCGCGACGCGTTGGAGGAAATTCTCGATATCCCAGGCAACCGCTTGCGGGTGATTGCGCCGGACATGGGCGGTGGCTTTGGCGGCAAGGCTTCGCTTTATCCAGAAGAGATTTTGGTCTGCCTTTTGGCTATACGCCTTGCCCGACCAGTAAAATGGCTATCCGATCGCCGCGAAGATCTAATGACCACCAGCCAGGCCTTCGACGAGATCGTTGAGGCGGAATTGGCTGTAGACGGACAAGGACATATTTTGGGTTTGCGCGCAGATTGCGTCGGTGATGTGGGTGCCAATTCGATTTATCCTTGGACAGCGGCGATCGAGCCGGTGCAAGTGGTTTCGTTTTTGCCGGGACCCTACCGGGTCGCCAATTACTGGGCCCGCGCCCGGGCAGTGTCTACTACCAAGGCGCCGACGGGTGCCTATAGGGGTGTGGGTCGGCCCATTTCGGCCTTTGTGATGGAACGTCTGATGGACATGGCGGCAACGGAACTAGGTATAGATCCATTAGAAATCCGGCGCCGTAATATGATCCGAGAGGAGGAATTCCCGTATAAATCCGCATCGGGCATCGTCTGGGATAAATGCGGCTTTATGGAATGCCTGGACACCGTGAGCGAGGGCTATGACGAGCTGCGCAAACGGCAGGCTGAGGCGCGGGCGCAAGGCCGTTGGGTTGGTATTGGCCTGGCGTCCTACGCTGAACTTACCGGCCTGGGCAGTCGCATCGCCGTGGCACCGGGCATGCCTGTAAACACGGGTACGGAAACCGCTGTCGTGCGTATCGATTCGACCGGAGCCATCACGGCGCAATTTGGCATCGCCTCCCATGGCCAGGGATTGGAAACCACCCTTGCGCAGGTAATCGCGGACGAACTGGGAGTGCGCGTCGGAGATGTCCGAGTGATCCACGGTGACACCGGAGGAATGACCCATGGCACTGGCACATTTGCTTCGCGAAGCACGGTGTTGGCTGGTGGTGCCGCGATTTTGTCAGCACGGGCAGTCAAGGAGCAAGTATTTAAGGCGGCAGCCCATATGTTCGAGGCGAATTCCGCCGATCTGGATGCGGTGGCCGGCGAGATTTTTGTCAAGGGCACGGACCGGAGGATGAGTTACCGGCAATTGGCCAAGGCTTTGTATTCCGAAATGGGCCGTTTTCCCAAGGAGTTGCGAGAGGAGATATCGCTGGAAGCAACCCGTATGTACGATCCCTTCTTCGGTACTACTTCCCCGGCTAGTCATTTGGCCATGGTCGAGGTGGATCGGGATACATACGGCGTATCCATCCTTAATTACAGCGTGGCGGACGATTGCGGTCGTGTGATCAATCCGCTGATCGTCGACGGCCAAGTCCATGGCGGTGTGGCCCAAGGCATCGGCGCGGCTTTGATGGAAGAGGTGGTCTACGACGAATCAGGACAGATACAAACCGCTAGCCTTGTGGACTACCTGGTGCCATCGGCGGCGGAAGTGCCAAAAATATCCGTACAACATGTGGAAGCGCATTTGCCCGATAATTTAGGGGGCTTTCGCGGTATGGGGGAGGGTGGCACCATCGGTGCACCGGCCGCAATCGCTAACGCCATTGCTGATGCCCTGGGCAGAGATATTAACGTTCTCCCCATGACGCCAGAGCGAATTTTTCGACTATTTCACGATTGAGGGAGTGCCAGCATGGATATGGGTTTAGCCGACAAAGTAGCCCTGGTAACGGGCGGTGCGCGGGACGTGGGCCGAGAGATTGGCCTGGCCCTCGCCAAGGAGGGTGCTGCGGTCGCCATCAACTATCGCGGTTCGGAAAAAGAAGCTAACCGCTTAGTAGCGGAAATAAAAGGCGACGGCGGCACCGCTGAGGCTTACGGAGCGGATGTTTCAGATTATGAGGCCGTTTGCGCCATGACGGAACAAATTGTTAACGACCTTGGGCGGCTTGATATCCTGGTCAATAACGCAGGCTACGTGAAGCCTAACCGTTTTGTTAAAACCGTGCCGGAGGAATGGCACGCCCAGATCGATGTGGGTCTTTACGGCGTCATTCATTGCTCTCATGCTGCCGCCTCCCACTTGGCGGCCTCCGGGCAAGGTCGGATTATATCTCTGGCCGGAGATTCGGCACGGGTCGGAGAGAAGGGCCTCTCAATCACCGCCGCATCCCGTGGCGGAGTCCTGTCTCTGACCAAGTCCTTGGCCAAGGAACTGGGCCCCGATGGTATTACCGTCAATGCCGTTGCCTTGGGCCTGGTGGAAACCGGGCATAGCGACAAGGACTGGCTTGAAAAAAATATGGCGAAAATCGTTCGCAACTACCCCGCAGGCCGTATCGGCCAGCCAGAGGATGTCGCACCTACGGTAGCCTTCCTTGCCTCTGTCGGAGCTGGCTGGGTGACCGGGCAGATTATTTCTATTAGCGGTGGATACAGTATGGTGGGTTAGGTTAACGATCTGAAACAGAACAGGGAGGTTACTATGACGGAGTTCGTGAACCCCAAGGAGAATGCCAAGCCCCTGGGCGCCTACAGCCACAGTGTGCGGGTGCCGCCCAACGCGGAATGGCTGGTGATCTCCGGTCAGGTGGGGTTAGATTCCAAGGGCAAGCTGCAGCCAACTGTTCGTAAACAGGCCGAACAGGCCTTCCGGAATATACTGAACTGCCTCAAGGCCAACGGCATGGCCAAGAAGCACCTTGTAAAATTTACAGTCTTTTTGACCGACCCCCGGTCCATTGAGGACTACCGGGCTGCTCGTAAAAGAGTGATCGGCGATACCACGTTGCCGGCGTCGACATTACTAATTGTCGATGGTCTGGCTAGCCCAGACATGCTGATAGAGATCGAGGCCACCGCCGCTAAGGCCTGAGCTGCTGGGCTTCCATTATGACTGACATCGATACCGGCTTGAACGTCTGGCAGATGACGTCGAATCACAACCGTATGATTGAGTTGCAGGCGGATAAGTCGCCGGCACGGGACGGTCCCGTGGAGCTAGCGTTTTATGGCAGTTCTGCCTTTCGCATTACGTCACCCAAGGGAGTGAGCGTGATGATTGATCCATGGCGTAATCATCCTTCTCGTAACTGGGATTGGTATTTTCGGGATTTTCCCATTACAGCGGTAGATATTGGTGTTTCTACTCATGCTCATTTCGATCACGATGCCCTGCATCGCCTCGACGCCCATGTGTTGCTGGACCGTTTAATAGGCTCGTATAAATTTGGCGATATGACCGTCTATGGGCTGGCCGACAAACACGCGGTAGATTCCAGTTGCAATATCTATGATTTTAAAAAAATCCATAAACATTTTAATAACGTCGATGTGGAACCGCCGAACAATCCCCGTTCCTGGGATCACTGCCTGATCGTGGTGGAGACGGGAGGCCTTCGTATTGTCCATTGGGGTGACAACCGGCATAATCCTCCGGACGATATCTGGAAGGCTCTTGGACACATTGATATTGCCTTGTTGCCTGTGGATGCTTCACAGCATGTGATGGGCTATATCCATATCCAGGCTATCATGGACCGGTTAAAGCCGCGAGTGGTCGTTCCACACCACTATTACATCTGGGATGTGGTCCAGCGACAAAGCACTTTGCAGACTGCCGAGGCCTGGATAAGCGACCGAGAAGACATGGTAGAGCGTATCGCCTGTCCGATGAAAATCTACCGGATGGAAGATCTGGATAAACTAGAAGGCGCAGTCCATTATTTTGGCGAACACGTGAACTTCGATAAAGCTGCGTGGATGGATGACAAAAGGTATGAATTCGGCCTTGGCGCTGGTTAGGGTCCTAAGGGTCTTCACGCCGGCGGTTTTTTTTGAGCAGTAATTGAACGTTATCCAGGCTGCGGAATGTCATACGTAGCGGGGGCAGGCTTGATGGATTTTGCTGTAATTCAGAGGGCAAAAAAGGGTGAGGCGTCAGGTGCATTGGACGCGGGGTCCTAGCAATGTATCCCGAAGGATACGCCTGACGCCTCGGAACCGTCGGGCCGAAGCCCACCGATTCTTGAAGTCCATCAACTTTTCATCACGTTATCCGAAGACCGGTTTTCAAGCTTTCGCTGAAAAACCCGTGGTCAAAAGTCTGCTG
>CAJWZI010000113.1 GCA_913049615.1 uncultured Alphaproteobacteria bacterium
TTATTTATTAATGTTACATCGTCAAAAGCTAGCATTGGCCATTACACAAAGAAAATTCTGGTCATTATGATGAATGAGCTATTAAAGGCTGGCGAAATCCCGCTTGCTCCAACAACGGCATGACCCGGTCGATCCACTGTCGGCATTCGGCCAAATAATCGACCCACGATATCAGCATGCCATCCACCCCAAGTTTGGTCAGAAACGCAATGCCATCGACAATTTGCTCCGGCGTGCCAATCAGTGGATAGCCGCCAAAGCCGGCCTTGAAATGAAATTTGAATGCTTCCAACACATCGTCGCTCAAGGTTGCTGACTGAGCACCAAAGATCCGGATCATATTATCAACCGCCGCCTCGTCGCCTTGCTCAATTACATAGTGATGTAAATAGTCCCGCGCCTCCTTCTCAGTATCACGGCACACAACATAGACATGGATCCAGCATTGTGACGAACGCCCCAGGTCAGCCGCCATCCGCTTCAGATGAGCGATCTGGGCCTTGTCGCTATCATCATCCTTTTGCCTTAGCATTGCGAAGTTCATATCCGCGTGACGTGCAGAGAAGGCATGCCCCATCTCAGAACTACCGGCATTCATGATAGGCGGGCGCGGCACTTGTAGGGGCTTCGGCTCACTCCACAGTCCCTTGCCTTGGAAATATTTGCCGTCGAAATCAAACTCACCGTCCTCGCTCCACAAGCGCTTAACAAGAGTCAACCATTCGGCGGCGTAATCATATCGTTCCGAATGAGGCTCAAGTTTGACACCGAACATGTCGAACTCGTCCTGAAACCAGCCGGCCACAAGGTTCAACGCAAAGCGCCCACCTGAAACATGATCGATGGTCGCTGCCATCTTGGCCGCTGCCACAGGGTGGACTACGGGCGCATGTACGGTTGCGAATATGGTGCTGAAGCTAGTCACGGCGGCCACGGCAGCGGCCCAGGTCAGGGTCTCGAAGGTTCGATTGTTGAAGTTGCTCTTGCCGCCATAGCCTTTCCAACGGCCCACAGGTAACAGTGCTTCAATCCCAGCTTGATCGGCCATGCGGACCAGAGCCAAATTGTCCTCCCACGTCATAGCCCAGGCCTCAGGGACGTTAGTGACCGTCGAACCATGGGAGCAGTTGAAGGCCATAACCCCAAGCTTGACCTTGTTTGGGCTATGGACGAGCGGGTTGGTCATAATGTTAATTTCCGATGGCATTACGTATGCGCGCCTTGTGATGGCCCATTGAGATTTCAAAATAGCACTAATAGCCACGAGAAGCTGGGGAGATCATCATGGGCAAGCGCCTGTCAGATGTTCAGTTACAGCAATATGCACAGGATGGCTACGTCCGCCCCATTCCGGTGCTAACAGCCGACGAAGTGTCAGCAGACCGTGCCGATATCGAGGCCTTCTAGGTCTGAATGATAAATCGACGTTAAGGTATCCCTGGATCGGTTGTTTGCTGAAATCATCGCATAAAGTTTGTCAGCGCCGCACACAACGGGCAATATTAACCTGCATTCATCTTTGATATTCCAAACACAGGATCCATTTCATGCCTCTTCAGTTGCAATCCACCATTACGTCAGGAGGTAAGCTTAATATTGAGCTTGCCGATATGCCCATGCCAGAGCCCAAAGATAATGAAGTCGTGGTACGGATTGAGGCGACGCCGATTAATCCTTCTGACCTCGGGCTGCTGTTCGGAATGGCGGATATGGCCACCGCTAAAGTATCTGGCACGGTTGAGCGCCCGGTAGTAACCGCAAATGTTCCCCAAGGCTTAATGAAAGCCATGGCCGGGCGCCTTGATCAGAACCTACCTGTAGGCAACGAAGGTGCTGGCGTGGTTGTCGCCACAGGCGAATCGGACGAGGCGCGAGCCCTGATGGACAAAACCGTAGCCGTCATAGGAGGCGCCATGTATGGCCAATTTCGCGCGGTGCGTACCAATCAATGTCTGGAATATCCTGGTGACGTAACTCCAGCGGAGGGTGCATCTTGGTTCGTCAATCCCATGACCGCCCAGGGCATGGTGGAGACCATGCGCATGGAGGAACATACGGCACTCGTACATACGGCGGCGGCCTCGAACTTGGGCCAAATGCTGAACAAGATCTGTCTAGCTGACGGGGTTAACCTGGTTAACATTGTGCGCAAGGACGAACATACAGCCCTATTGCGCGATCAGGGGGCCAAGCATGTGGTCAATTCATCGTCACCTGACTTTATGGACGAGCTGACCGACGCTTTGTCGGAAACAGGCGCCACCATAGCCTTTGATGCCATTGGCGGGGGTCACCTGGCCGGGCAAATCCTTAGCTGCATGGAAGCGGCGGTCAACCGAAATGCCACGGAATACAGCCGTTATGGTTCATCGGTTCATAAACAGGTCTACATCTATGGCGGCCTCGACCGCGGGCCGACAGAATTCAATCGAGGCTTCGGTATGATCTGGGGAGTTGGCGGTTGGCTGTTGACACCATTCCTGCAAAAGGCAGGCCGGGACGTGCAGAACCGCCTACGCCAGCGGGTAGCGACCGAAATCAAGTCTACCTTCGCTTCCCTCTACACCAAGGAGGTCTCCCTGGCCGAAATGCTTACCCCCGAGGCCATGGCCGTTTATGGCAAGCAAGCCACGGGAGAAAAATATCTTATTAACCCCAACAAGGGGCTGTAACTGGGCGCAACCATACACGAAATTAATCCGATATCGGATCTAGGCTATTCCGCTGCCATCCCTTTTGCTTGGCGGAAATGGGCGTAGTTCTGTTTCGCAAACCAGGTCATATATTCCGTATAAGTGGTTGGCGGATAGCGCGGTGGATTGTCGGAGCCCTGGCAGGACGGCAGGCACTCCTGCACATAATCCGCATGGGCATCAAAGAAAAATGGAATGGCATAACGATCCTTATTCGGGGCCGAGGCGATGGCACGGTGTGGCGTGGAGAGAAATCTATGATTGCTCCACCGCCGCAACATATCGCCCGTATTGACCAAAAAGGTGTTTGGTAGAACAGGAGCATTGATCCATGCGCCATCGTCGGGGCGCACTTGCAAACCCTCGACCTCGTTCTGGGCCAACAATGTCAGAAAGGATGAATCCGTATGCGGAGCCAGACCAAATTGATTGTCCTCCGCTTCCGCGGGCGGATAGTGGGATAGGCGCAGGGTATACTGCGGTTCTTCAAAGGCTTTAGCGAAAAAGTCAGAAGGTAAATCCAGGGCCGCAGCATAAATCGGCAGCATGCTTTTTGCCAACGCTTCCATTGCGTCCATATAGGCAACCGTTGTTTCGCGGAATCCGTCCAGATTAGCTGGCCACTGATTCGCGCCGCGAAAGGGTTTGTTTTCGACAATATCTGAATGATCGGGCGGCAGGTCCCGCTTTAGGAAGAAAGCGGCCACTAGGTTGGCTTTCCGCTCCCCTTCATAAACCTGGCTGGCGCGTGAAACCGACGTGCCAGGTCCCATATAACCAACGTTATGTTCATTGGCCTTCAGGGCCATTTTTTCTTCTTCAGGCAAATCATGAAATCGGCCAGAGGCATCAAATGTGGCGTTGACCAGGTCCTGTGATACGCCATGATTCCGTATGAAGAAAAACCCCACATTTTCCGCCGCATACTGCAGTTCCGCAGCCACCGCTTCCAAAGCGCCTGCTTTGCCTGCTAAAAAATCTCCCAAATCGAGGATGGGGATTTCGCTTTGCATGATTGTCTCCTTTGCCTTCCCTGTGATGGCATAGTAACTTTTCGCTATGCTTGAACTCAAACCTTTAGATAGCCCCTTTGGCCGAGCCGTTCACGGGCTAGAAATTAGTGAGGGCGTCAACCGGGATACCTGCCGCGTGCTGCACGAGGCGCTTTATAGACACAGGGTTCTGGTGATCAAGGATCAAACCTGTGGCAAAATGCCTTATCTGAAATTCGGACGGCAATGGGGTGAGCCTATTCCGCATGTTATCGATACACATCGTATGCTCGGGTATCCCGAAATGCTGGAAATCGGCAATGTCACCGCAAGGGCCAAGGACAAGCTGTTGAGAAACAGCGCCGCGTTCTGGCACACCGATCAGGCCTATGACGCCGATCCAGCCACGACCACAATGTTATATGCCCGCAAGGTACCGGAATTGGGCGGGGAAACACTCGTCGTTGACATGAAGGCGGCCTATGATGACCTGGACGCGGCGACGAAGCAGAAAATTGACGGGTTGAAGGCCAAGCACCTATACGGCGCGACGTCGGGGCGCGGTGGAGAAGAGCCCACGCGGGCCTTGAACAAAGCACAGGCCGCAGCAACTCCCCCAACACTTCATCCATTAGTTCGACCCCATACGGTCACCGGTCAAAAGGCCTTGTACGGCGTCGCCGGCACGGCCTATGGCATTGAGGGTATAGCGGCGGATGACGCGGACCGATTGATCTCGGATTTAAAAGCCCATTGCTTGCAAGACAAATTTATTTACGAGCACAAATATACTGTAGGCGATGTCGCTTTGTGGGATACTCAGATGACCTTGCATTCTGCGAAACCAATAGACCTACCTAGCGGACCCGGCACAGAGCGGCTGCTATGGCGCATCAGCGTCCGGGGAAAACCGGCCGTCTATCAATAGATTTCACGCAAATTTCATCGACAGGGAATAAAAATGATCATCGAGCAAATTTGGACCGGGAATTCCTATCGCAATTTTAACTATCTGATTGTGTGTCCGGAAACCGGCGAAGCCATGGCTGTCGATCCTTTAGATCACGAAAAATGTCTCGGCCTGGCGAAATCAAAAGGCTGGACAATTACTCAAGTTCTAAATACCCACGAACATTTTGATCACACTGGCGGCAATGATGCAGTAATCTCAGAGACGGGAGCTAAACTGCTGGCTCATAAGAACGCAAAGGACAGCATTGCTGGCTTGGACCGGGGTTTGGGAGCTGGTGATGTGATAAAGGTAGGTAAATCAGTGGAGATCGAGGCACTGGATACGCCGGGCCACACAATGAGCCACGTCTGTTTGTTGACTCGGACAGATCAACCGGCCCTGGTCTGCGGTGATACTCTTTTCAACGCTGGCGCCGGAAATTGCCATAACGGCGGCCACCCAAATGAACTCTATGATACCTTCGCCAACATACTAGCCAATCTGCCGGATGAAACTCTGATCTATCCTGGCCATGACTATATGGGCAATAATCTTGAGTTTACTTTAGACCGGGAACCGGACAATACGCGGGCTAAAAGTCTTTTGGACGAAATCGACGCCCAGGACCCAAACAATGCCCTGGTATCGACCATGGCCTTGGAAAAGGATATTAATACCTTCCTTCGCCTGCGCAGCCCCAGTGTGATTGCTCAGTTGCGTGACAGCTTTCCCGAATTACCCGATACACCGGAACCTCGGGAAGTCTTCATAAAACTGCGGGAACTTCGAAACAGCTGGTGAGCCCAAATTTTACGCTAGCATACAAATCCGTATCGACGGGATATTTACCCCGACTGTCGGGAGCGCGTTTTGTTCACCGAGCGGGTGCTAACGACCGAGCACGGATGTCCTGAAAATAGTTCAGTTTAGGGAAGCAGTCGGCCATTATCTCGCTGGCCTCCTAGGTGCCTATCCGGGGATTAACACATTGCCCTCCATAAGGCGCCGAGCAGTCCGATAGGTTGTGATCCGATCCACAGTGAGATTGCAGCCATCTCTACGGATGGTGGCTCCAATGGGTATGACGCCCGAAGGCGATCCCAGGCGAACCGTGGTGGCGAGTTTGTCCCGAGCAAGGTTATGCACCAGCGTTTCCTGCAAATTTGCCGCCACTGCTAGACACATACCCCCTGTCAAGGGTACAGCCCGGTGCGGCACGCCCATGGAGACCATGCGCACCGCAATATCCATCCCTTCCGCTGGCAGTACGCTGCCGTCCAGCAGGGTCATGTCGGCCGGAGCAGCCACAACGGCTATTCGCGGGCTGGCACGGGAGGCTTCGCTGATCTCCTGGGTCGTTACCCCCAAGCCCATTAGAACCCCAGCCTGGCACCTAATTTCTTCCAGCTTGGTCAAGATGTCGAGAC
>CAJWZI010000114.1 GCA_913049615.1 uncultured Alphaproteobacteria bacterium
ACCGCGACCGCCAGAAACCCCGTGGAGGCGGACAAAGCGATTGGCAAATCGTAGGTTTGCGTGAGGTCAAAAGTGAAGCCCGCAGCCACAGGCCCGATTAAATTACCGATAGCGGTGCCCGAATATTGGAGACCAATGATGCCACTAACATTTTTGGTACCGAAATAATCGGCAGCCAGAGCTGGAGCGAGCGCCACATAACCGCCATAGAACAGGCCAAAAAGAACAGCGAATATCGCCAGAGCCCAAAACGAGGTGGAGAGATACCACCAGGCTTGTACTGAAGCCATGCCCAGAAACATAGTTACGACTGAACGGTGACGGCCAAAGCGATCGGCCAATCCGCCCAGGGTCAGGCGTCCGGACATGGAACCAACGCCAATCAGACTAATTAACAAAATGGCCCAACTTTGCTCGTGGCCGTGATCGACAGAGAACTTAACCAGGTGGACGAAGGGCACGAATAGTCCGAGGGAGATTATGGTAGAGGAGACAAATAACAACCAGAAGGGGTACGACGCCAACGCCTCACGAAGGGATATTCCGGACGACGAAGCAGCCTCCCCAATCGGCGTCGCGTCGCCATCGGGATAAAGGCCACGGACCATCGGGTTCGGAAATAATAGCCAGGCGGCCAGAAGGCCTAACAACAAAACACCAGCGGACAGAACCTGAAATGTCTCACGCCAACCCAAACTCTCCACCAGTACGCGGCAAAAAGGTGGTGCAGCCAGAGTGCCCACACCGATACCCGCAACCGCCAACCCCGTCGCAAACCCCCGTCGACGTACAAACCAGCGTTGCAACACACCCACCGACGGTACGTATGAAAAACCAATTCCAACCCCGACGGCGGCACCGTAGGTCAAATAAACCTGCCAAAGGCTTACGGCAAAGGATGCCATGAACAAACCTAAGGCGATCAGGATGATGCCAAAAGCAACTACCGGCCTTGCGCCCAGCCGGTCGCTCAAGGGGCCGCTGACGGCACCAAGGGAAAAGTAAAGGAACCCGGCTATCGAGAAGATCAACGAGATATCGCCCCTCGACGCTTCAAAGTCAGCCTCAAATTCATCAAAAAACGACGCAAAGGAATAGGCTATACCAAATCCGAGAAACAGGATCGTGAACGCGCCACCAACCACGAACCAGCCGAAAAATACCCTCCGACCACCGGAAATCTCCAACTGATGCCCTCACCTCGAACTAAGCAACCCGCGACATTGTAAAGCAGATCAGATATCGACGATGTAATTTAAACGACAGTGGATCAGTGGCGCTATATTTTTGCTATTTGATTTGTTAATGCCCGCGAATTCTCGTCGCTTGATCCAGGCCAGACTGAGCTCTTCAGCAACCACGTAGATGACCCGGTAATAGCCATTTCAATATTGCCTGGGTGCATCAACTCAAAATCCCATCTACCTTGTTGGGCAATCTGACCCTGCAACAGGGTATTGCGCTTAACTGTGTGCTAGGCACCGAGCACATCAAAGCGTAACAACGTGGCCGTCCTGGAGCCGCACCACGCGGTCCAGGCGATCAGCTATCATGACATCATGTGTGGCTACCAGCATGCTTAGACCGCGATCCCGAACCGCCAACAGCAATTCTTCAAACACTAATTCCGCGGTCGCTTGGTCCAAATTACCTGTGGGCTCGTCAGCCAGCAACAATACAGGCTGGTTAGCCAAAGCGCGAGCGATAGCCACCCGTTGCTGCTCGCCCCCAGACAGTTGCGCCGGCACGTGGCCTATGCGGTCAGCAAGGCCCATTTCGCCCAGCAGTTTTTCGGCGCGAGATAACCCCTCGGACTTTGGCGCTCGCGCCAAGCGCATGGGCATCATCACATTTTCCAGGGCCGTGAATTCGGGAAGCAAGTGGTGAAATTGATAAACAAATCCCAGCTGTTTACGACGAATTACCGTTCGTTGCGCATCACCCATGGTGGAACAACGCTGCCCGGAAATTTCGATGTCGCCACCGTCGGGTTGCTCTAACAGGCCCGCGGCATGTAGCAGAGTCGATTTGCCGGAACCAGAGGGGCCGATCAGCGCCACCGCCTCACCCCGATCGACAGTCATGTCCAGGTCTCGCAGGACCTTCAGCTCCCGGCCACCTTGATGAAAAGTCTGGTTCAAACCCGTAATCCGAAGGGCGGGACCATCACTCATATCGCAAGGTCTCCACAGGATCGATACGGGCCGCCCGCCAGGCTGGGTATATTGTCGCTAAGAAGGAAAGAGCCAACGCCATGATGAGCACGGAAACAACTTCCCCATTATTCACTTCGGCAGGGATTTGACTCAGAAACCGAACCTCTGGCGACCACAGTTCCGTATCCATCAATTTTTCCAACCACTGGCGAATAGTCTCGATGTTCAGGCAAAAGTTCAGTCCAAGGATGAAGCCTGCCAGGGTGCCAATCACGCCCACAGAAGTTCCGGAAATCATAAAGATGCGCATGATCATGCCCCGCGTGGCTCCCATAGTTCGCAATATGGCAATCGCCTTACCCTTGTCCTGCACCAACATGATCAGCGATGACACAATATTAAATGCTGCGATCAGTATAATCAGGGTCAAAATGAGAAACATCACGTTACGTTCGATCTGCAACGCTTGAAAAAAGTGCCGGTTGACCTGCTGCCAATCAACTACCCGCGCGACGCCGGGCACGGACTGGATATCCCCCCGCAGACGATAGACGTCATTCGGATCATCCAAAAACAATTCCACGCCATTCGCCGCATCTTTCAGTTTGAAAAAGATCTGAGCCGCTGGCAGGGGCATGTAGATAAATGTAGAATCGTATTCGTACATCCCCACCATGAAGGTGGCTACAACCCGATAGGTCTTGGTTCTAGGAACGGTACCGAAAGCGGTGGCGGTGCCCTGGGGAGAAATTAGGGTAATCTTGTCGCCCACAACCAGGCCCAATTTAGCGGCCAACCGCTGTCCGATTATGACATTGTGCTTGCCTCTAAATTCCTGCATCTGACCGCTGTACAAATTGTCCGTAATAATAGATCGCGCCGCCAGATCCTTGGGCCACATGCCGCGCACAAGAGCGCCGGAGGCCTGTTTATTGGCCGTTGCCATCACTTGCCCTTCGATCAGAGGCGCGGCAATTTGTACCCCCGGCAATTTCAGAAAACCCGCAGCAATGCGATCATAGTCAAGCATTTGGTTGCCAATTCCCCGCGCAACCATATGGCCATTTAGGCCCAGAACCCGGTCCAGAAGTTCTGTGCGGAAGCCGTTCATCACGCTCATGACGATGATCAGGGTGGCAACACCCAAGGCAATACCGATTAGTGAAAACCAAGCTATGATGGAGATAAAGCCCTCACGCCGGCGGGCACGCAGATACCGTGCCGCGATGACCCATTCCAGTGCGCCGAACATTTGTCGGATCTATGCCCCTGTAACTGCCATAATGGCCGCATCTACCGAAAGTTCCTGCCGCTGGCCCGTTCGCCGTTCCTTGACCTCAACCACCTCCGACTTGACGCCACGAGGGCCGACGATCATCTGCCACGGCAAACCGATCAAATCCAAGGTCGCGAACTTGCCCCCCGCCCGACCTTCTGTATCATCAAGCAACACGTCGACGCCGGCATTTCGCAATTTTTGATAAATCTCCCCCGCTGCGGCATCACAGGCGTTGTCGCCCACTTTCAGGTTTATCAACCCAACATGAAACGGTGCGACGGCGGCCGGCCAGATAATGCCGTCGTCATCATGGCTGGCTTCAATAATGGCGCCTACCAGCCGCGAGACCCCAATACCATATGAGCCCATTTCAACCGGCACCTCGATGCCATCGGCGTTCATTACCATGGCGCCCATGGGCTTCGAATACTTATTGCCAAAATAGAAGATATGGCCAACTTCAATGCCGCGTGTCGAGATCTGACGGTCTTTCGGCACCTCCGCATCGAACCTAGCCGGGTCATGCTTTTCGTCCGTGGCGGCGTAGTGAGAGGTCCAATGTTCGATCACCGGCGACAAATCGTCGTCATATGCAACGTTGGCGTCGGGCGCTTGAAAATCCAGATAGTCGGCATGGCAATAGACCTCGGACTCACCCGTATCAGCCAGAATGATGAATTCGTGGCTCAAGTCTCCGCCGATGGGACCGGTATCAGCCTGCATGGGAATGGCTTTTAATTCCATCCGTTCGTACGTACGCAAGTAGGCCACAAACATTTTATTATAAGCGTGGCGGGATGCCTCAGCGTCCAGGTCGAAGGAATAAGCGTCCTTCATAAGGAATTCCCGGCCCCGCATTATGCCGAATCTAGGCCGTACTTCGTCCCGGAATTTCCATTGAATGTGGTACAAGTTCAGGGGTAATTGTCGGTAGCTGCGGATTGAGCCGCGGAAGATATCTGTGATCAGTTCCTCGTTGGTTGGGCCGAACAGCATGTCCCGCTCGTGGCGATCCGTAATGCGCAACATTTCCAGTCCGTAGTCGTCGTAACGGCCGCTCTCGCGCCATAAATCAGCCGGTTGGATTGTCGGCATTAACAGTTCCTGGGCCCCCGCCGCGTCCTGTTCCTCACGCACAATCTGCTCTATCTTTTTTAACACTCGAATACCAAGTGGCAGCCAGGAATAAATTCCTGCCGAGGATTGCCGGATCATTCCCGCTCGCAACATCAAACGGTGCGAAACAATCTGCGCCTCAGCCGGCGTGTCCTTTAACACGGGCAGAAAAAATTGCGACATACGCATATGTTTGGCCTCAATTCAGAAATAACCCCGGCGATATGTAGGGAAAGCGGCCTCATAAGGCAATGACTTCAACGGCTCCCTTCGACGCCCAGCAAACGGCGCAACATATCTTCGTCCGCCTCAAGAGCGGATGAAGGCCCGTCGTGAACAACGCGGCCCCGGCTCATTACCAGGCACCGTTTCGCAAAAGATAGAGCCAAACTGGCGTTCTGCTCCACCAGGATAATGGTCAGTCCGGCCTCGTCCCGCAAATGCATCAGTCCGGTGCGCAAGGTCTCGACGACGACGGGGGCCAACCCTTCGCTAGGTTCATCCATCAACAACACCTTGGGATTACCCATCAGTGCCCGGCCAATCGCCAGCATTTGCTGTTCGCCGCCCGACAATTGGTTGCCCCGGTGATTTCGCCGCTCCATGAGCTGAGGGAAGAAATCAAACAGTCGCGTCAGTGTCCACTCCCCCGGCCGTGCCGCGACCTCGAGATTTTCTGAAACTGTTAGCGAGGGGAACACCTCCCGTTCCTGCGGCACATAACCCAGACCACGGACAACGCGCCGATGGGCCGGTTCATCATCGATCCTGTCGCCCATTAGCAAGATTGATCCGGCATGCCGGTCGGTGTGCCCCATAACAGTTTCCATAAGGGTTGTTTTGCCTACCCCGTTTCGACCCAGTATGGACACGCTAGCTCCCGGTTCTACGGCCAGGTTGATGCCTTCTAGAACCACCGTTTCGCCGTAACCGGCATGCAAATTCTCGATAGCCAAGGCTATGTTAGACATCGCCGCCATACCCCAAATAGACGGCCTGGACCTGCTCATCCCCCGCGATCTGTTTCGGATCGCCTTGCGCCAAAATACCTCCCGCGACAAGGACGGTAATTTCCTTCGCGAAACGGAATACGATGTCCATGTCATGTTCAATAATCAGAACGGCGATATTATCGGGCAATTGCGCGATGACATCCAAGATGATGTGGCTCTCGGCCGAAGGTACGCCAGCGGCCGGTTCGTCCAGCAGCAATACCGACGGCCGCTGCGCGAGAGTAATAGCGATTTCGACCAATCTTTGCCGACCATAGGACAATTCGCGAATGGGGATCAGTGCATAATTAGCGAGGTCAAGTTGTCCCAACAATTCTACCGCCTCGTCAGTCACCGCGCTGTTGTTTGAGGCGCGACGCCACAGGTTCCATGCGGCGGCGACGCGTTCGGATAGGGAAATTACGATATTTTCTAAAACTGTCAGATCACGAAACAGTTGATTGATTTGATATGTCCGTGCCAAGCCATACTTGACCCGCTTCGCCTGGGACATGGAAGT
>CAJWZI010000115.1 GCA_913049615.1 uncultured Alphaproteobacteria bacterium
GTAAAGCAAGTTCTTCGCCTTGGCAGAAATACCGGATGTCGGCCTGATAGCTTAGTTCTTGGCGTCCCTCATCTATGCCTTCCTCGCGCAGCCAGCCGCGCGCTTCCCGGCCCAACCGTCCATAGATCTCCTCTAACTGGCTGCCGTTGGCTTCCCTGACATTGCGCACATAGGTTTGGGCGAATTCGTTTTTCACATCGGAGCAAAGGAAGCCCAGTGCAGACAGCACGCCGGGCGTCGGCGGTACGATAACCGGATAGCAATTGCCCAGAATGCCTATGGCGTTGCCATGCAGGGGTCCCGCACCGCCAAAGGCTACCAGGGCAAATTCCCTAGGATCCAGGCCCTTTTGCACGCTGACCAGACGCAGTGCGCCGAACATTTTTTCGTTGACGATATCTAGAATGCCTAGAGCCGCCTGATACAGATCGAGTCCCAGCCTGCGGGCGATTTTGCCGACAGCCTCTTCCGCCGCCTTTAAATCCAGATCCATTTGCCCGTCCAGTAAACGGGGTGGCAGACGTCCCAATAGTAGGTTCGCATCGGTGACGGTGGGCTGTTCACCGCCCTTGCCGTAACAGGCGGGGCCGGGGGCCGCGCCGGCGCTTTCCGGACCTACGCGCAGAGCGCCCGTCATGGGCACATGAGCGATGGATCCGCCGCCTGCGCCTACGGAATGCACCTCTACTGATGGGATTTTGATGGGGTAGTAGCCTAGGGACGTCTGCCGAGAAATTAACGGCTTACCATCCTGGATTAGTGAGACATCCGTTGATGTGCCGCCCATATCAAAGCCCAGGGCATTTTCATATCCGGCCAGCTTGGCCAGGAACGCTGCGCCTGAAACACCGCCGGCCGGCCCCGACAACATGGTGTGTACAGGCGAATCCGAGGCTCGCTGTACGGACATCAGTCCGCCGTCCGAGCGGACGATGTTGACATGGGGCGAAATCTGAATGGCCTTCAGTTTATCCTCAAAACTGGTTAGATAGCTGCGCATGGATGGGCCCACATAGGCATTCATCACCGTGACCAAGGTTCGTTCATATTCCCGGAACTCGGGCAGAATATCTGAGGAAAGAGAGATCGGGATTTCCGCGTCGACCTCTTCAATGATGGAGCGTAGGCGCCGTTCATGATCGGGGTTGGCATAGGAATGTAGTAGGGACACAGTAATTGATTCCACGCCAGCGTCGATTAACCCCTGTACCGCCTGGCGGGCCACGTTTTCATCCAAGGGCGTGATCACATCCCCTCGGGCGCTCATGCGCTCGGAGACGCCGCGGGTCAGCTCCAAATCCGCCAATGGATCCGGCTTTTCCATGATCATCCAACCGGTTAGAGGACCCGGCGTCCGACTGCGGGCTAAATGTAGCACCTGCTCGAAATCCTTAGTTACCAGCAGGCCTACCTTCGCGCCTTTTTCCTCCAAGACAATGTTGGTAGACACGGTGGTGCCGTGCAATAGAGCATTAATCTCGTTTGGTGCAATCTTGGACGCAGCGATGAGTTCAGAAATGCCAGTCATTACGCCGATGGACTGGTCTTGCGGCGTGGAAGGTGTCTTCAATAACCGCAACTCACCATTCTGCTCATTGAACAGCAACAGATCCGTGAAGGTGCCGCCGACATCCACGCCCAAACGGTTACTCATTCCGCCTCCCCATTATTGTTGCCCTATTTTATACATACGTTTTCCGAATTACGCCCCCGAAATCGACGTGTTTTAGAGTAGTTTTGACAATCCCGTTCTTTCGGGTACCATCCCGCCGTATTGGGATCAGTAACAGCGTGGCTGGGGCGAAATGGCGGAAGAAAAAATAGGGCGGCAGCCAAAATTCTGGATTGGATTGATAGCGCTGATCATTTTGTTGATCTTTCTTTATTTTTATAAGCCGTTCGAGACATATTTGGTAGCTCGCATTCCTGGCATCCATTTTTCCAACGTGGTCTTCTGGTTTGCCTCGTTGGTAGGCATTGTGGGCTATGTGATCGCCCATTGGCAAAATTTTCGTAACCAGTTTGGCCGTGTTGGAGGCGCACTGAATGTGGAAACATTGCTGTTTGACAGCTTGCAGGTGTCGATACTAGTCGCCGTTATTTTTTGCGCTGGTGGTACGCTTCAGGCGGTGGCCATGCTTGGCGAACATTTGGTGGGCCGCGGCGCCATCGTCGGCGGTGAATTCGGCGAAAAGCTGTTGGCGATTATCCTCATGGTAATCCTGGCTATCTTGTTCTATCTGCTACACCATGTAGTGCGTGCTTTCCGCGATGGCTGGACAACCCGCCGCGCCCCACCCCGCAGTTCAACGTCCTCGACGGAATAAACTGGTCGCTGCGGCTCTGGAACATTATAGGGCTGTTGCCCTGAGGTTGTAGGCTGATTGCTCCGAGAATTTAGGATCTGGAGACCCCTGACATTGTTGTTTGAGCGGTTGGCCGCTTTGGAGGAGCCCCATGATTTCCCATGTTGCGGGGCCGATTTCCGGCATCAATTTCGGCTTTGTATTGCAATCAAAGGAATTGCGCGGAAAGGGCCCGGACTTAGGCCTTTTTTGCGATGGCAGTGACAAAGGGAAGGGCGGCATAGAACTGGCCATCATCGATGCGCCGCTGGCATTCCTGTTTTAGTGCTTTGGCCACCGCTTCGCCGATTAGGCCCCGTTTCACCATGGTATCCGCACCCATGTTTACCCAAAATTGTCCGGTGCTGATGCCAGCGATATCAACCCGGTTGTGACCCTTGAATATTTGAACCTCAAACTCCTTGGATTTCAGTAAGCCAGGCAATCGGGGGCTGAGCCAACGATCGGTCACATTACCTTCTAGCCACACTTCGACGCAGGCTTGCAGAGGGTCGCCATCGCCAATAGCAACGGAGGTTTTTGAAAAGTCGGCGTCGCAAACCGCTAGCTGTCCGCTTGACTTTAACAGGCGCCGGGTTTCGTCCAGGATGGCGGATTGATCAGGAACATGACTTAAAAGGGTATGCAGAACAACGATGTCGGCTATGCCGACTTCCAAACTGGTCGACTCCCCCCTTCCCACATGAAATTCGAGCTTGCGGTTATTGGCGAGCTGATTGGCGGTGGCAACCAAGGCAGCGGCCGGCTCAACGCCAATGACGCGGTCGACTTCTTCTATTTCAGCGAACCGGCGGCAAACGGGCCCCGTGCCGCACCCAAGTTCGACCACTACCGCGCCTTTGCTAATAGTCAGGTCCTGGATATAACTTTCTAGAATGGCTTGTTGTGCCGGATCCTTGGCTCGTCCCTCCAGGGAGGAGCCAATCATCTGCAATACGTGATCTGGTGCATCTGCCAAGGTTTGAAAAAGATCAGCCATAAACCCATCCAATCAATTATCTATGCAGCCTTTCCGGATGTGGCACCGGGATTAGCTAAACGGTTGAATGCCATCAGGGACCGCTTGATTTGGCCTTGATCCATATCTCGTACTATAAAAATTATCCGGGATTGCCGGTTCTTATTTGGCCAATCGGGCAAATGCGATGGCGGATGGACAATGTGCTGAACACCGTTGATTAGGACCGGTGTGGGCACGCCGGCAACGTTCAATAGTCCCTTGATGCGCAGGACATTATTTCCGTGGCGGTGCAGTAGCATGCTCATCCAAATGCCAAATGCGGTCCAATCAAGCGGCTCGTCGTAGGTTACGGCAAATGATTGTACCTGATCTGCATGTTCATGGACCAAGGCGTCGTCACCATCTGCTGCCGTAAGCCATTGTTTCACTTCACGTTGACGTCCTTTTTCATCGTAGAGGTCATCAATCAAAAGGGAGGCGGGTTGAACGTCGCCGGCTGCAACCCGGATTATCGGGGCAGATTGATTCAAGCGGAGCAATTCGGATTCCAGAACGAGAAGCTCATCGTCCGGCGCCAAGTCGGTCTTTGTCACGATCAATTGGTCGGCCATGGCGACTTGTTTGACGGGTTCTGGGAAGTTCCGAAGTTGTGCAGTACCATTAACTGCATCAACAGTCGTGATGATCCCGCCCAGGCGGAAATGATGCTGCAGTACGGTCTCAGTTAACAGGGTGTAGGCGATGGGGGCTGGATCAGCCAAGCCTGAGGTTTCTATCACGACGCGTCGGAAAAAAGGAATTCCACCGCTTTGCCTTTTCGACAATAAATCACGCAGGGCCTCCTTTAGATCGCCACGAATGGCGCAACAGACACAGCCGTTATCTAGTAGCAGGGCGCCTTCGCTGACGTTCGTCACCAATTCATGGTCTAGTCCGATGGCACCGTATTCATTGATCAAAATGGCGGTATCCCGCAAATCAGGCGCGGTCAACAGCCCTTTCAATAGGGTGGTTTTTCCACTGCCCAGAAAACCGGTAATGATATTGATTGGAGTTTGTTCTGAATATTTTCCCACGGTTAGTATTCGTCCAGACTACGCAATAGATCCTCTTCCAACGGGTCAAAATCCGACCGCGTTAGATTTTCGGTAGCGGCCCACATTTCGGAAAGATTTTTCACTATGGCTGTGCGTCCAGTGCGTCCGCGCAGAAGATGGCCACCACCCGACCAATCACCTAGGTGCAGGCCGTAGTGGCGCAGGATTTTGTTCACGAGGCGCGTGCGTTGTTGTCTTTCCCGGGCGCGGGTATGGAGCTGTTGCCGGGCTGCAAAGGCCTCAGGTGCTGCAGCGCTATCTGTCCAGTGACCGCGTCCGCCTAGCACACCGCAAAGTGCACACATGGCCTAGGCCGAGGGTGCTGGCACGCCAGTAGTCTGGCGCGGGCACCGTTGTGCAAAATCGTCGGCAATATCGTCGAACGTGGTGAATTTCACGCCCGAATGGGACATGATGTATTCGATCATACGCTCCAGCATCAATAAGACCTGCGGCCGGCCTGAGACGTCTGGGTGGATAGTCATGGTAAACACGGCGTAGTCGTATTCTCGGTAGACCCAATCGAACTGATCCTTCCACAATTCCTCGATATCCCGAGGATTGACGAAGCCGAAACTGTTGGGCGCTGATTTGATGAACATCATGGGGGGTAAATCATCCAGGTACCAGCTGCCGGGGATGTCAATCAGATCAGTTTCCCCACCACGGACCAATGGTTTCATCCATTCGTCGGG
The DNA here is from genome assembly GCA_913049615.1 of uncultured Alphaproteobacteria bacterium. The sequence continues at coordinate 5,120 of CAJWZI010000115.1, forward strand.
ATGTTTTGCATAGTCGATAGGGGTCCAACTGTCGCCTACACGTACATAAAAGGGGTGGAAGTCGTCGTTCATCAAACTGTGGTCGTACTTGATGCCCCGCGCCAACAAAAGTTCGTTAGTAACGGGGCTAAACTCCCACCACGGTGCCACATAACCGGTTGGCCGGCGGCCGGAAATGCGTTCAATAAGGTCAATGCATTTATCCATCACGGCGATTTCCTGCTCAGGAGTCATGGCGATGGGATTTTCATGTGAATAGCCATGCATCCCAATCTCATGGCCCGCGTCCACCACCAGCTTGCACTGTTCGGGAAAGGTTTCGATGGAATGCCCGGGGATGAACCACGTGGTGGGAATATCGTAACCATTGAATAATCGGACAAGCCGGGGCACACCCACCTCACCCGCGAATAGACCACGCGAAATATCGCAAGGGCTGTCCTCGCCCCCATAGGACCCCAGCCAACCGGCCACCGCGTCCACGTCGACGCCAAAGGCACAAAAGATCTCTTTCTTGCCGGACGTGCCCGCCCTTGGCCCCGTATGCCCCAGTGGTGAAACGCCGGCGCTTGGCGTCAGCAGTGGACGGGGGCGATACCGTTCACTTTGCCGGGTTGGTCTTCCAGTATAGCTGGGGCTCATTTGACATCCTCTCCCACACGGACATTAGGCGTGGTCAGTTTTCACTGACCGGAGGCTGACGACAAGGGTAAATTTTACAATGGGCTCGCTTACAGAAATCTGGTTTGGCCTGAACCCGTTAAAATGACCGTTGGGTCGCTTTGTTTTTTGGAGTTGGCGTCCAAGGGGAACCGGTCGTACGAGACGCGGCGATGTATTGCTGATCCGTCGTAACTAGTTGGGGCTACTAGATATTTAGGGCCTGCCATCAAAGTTTTTTTATGCTTGAACTCTAATTTCTGGGAGAGGTTGAAATTTGTTT
>CAJWZI010000116.1 GCA_913049615.1 uncultured Alphaproteobacteria bacterium
CATCAGCCATTGTTAGGCGCTCCTCTTGTTTTTGTCGTTCATGGCAGCCACATCCAGAAATTCTGGCTGTTGCGCCTCGTGGGGATGTTCGGCACCAGCATAAACCTTTAGCTTGCGCAGCACCTGACGGCCCAAGGGGCCCTTGGGAATCATCCGTTGCACAGCCTTTTCGACTACCCGTTCGGGATGTTTGCCATCCAAAATCTTGCCGGCAGTGGTGGACCTGATACCGCCGGGATAGCCGGTGTGACGGTAATAAGTCTTGTCAGCCAGTTTGTTGCCGGTCAACTGCACTTTGTCGGCATTAATGATCACGATGTGGTCGCCGCAATCTATGTGCGGGGTATACATAGGCTTGTGCTTGCCCCGCAGACGCATTGCGACAATGGAGGCTAGCCGACCGAGGACCACGCCTTCGGCGTCGATAACAAACCATTTTCGTTCGATATCTCCGGGTTTCGCAGAATAGGTTTTCATAGTCGTTCCTCAATCGTATCCAGACGGCGATGGCACAGCCGAGCATCGTCTGTCTGTGGTCTGGCGGTGCGCAGTATAGGTTTATTGAACCGGCGGTCAAGCCGAATTTTGGCAATGTTTTCAACCAATTAAATAGAGGTAATATAGTAGCGTTACGAATTTTCTAGATTTTCCTCATTATAGTCAAGCAGCCAAAAAAATAAATCGCCCTTCTTTAATGGGCCCAATCGACAAATTTCTTTCGTTGGCTAAGGAATTTGGCGTTGAAACGTTTTTCTTCTCCGACTAATAAAACAATGACAACATATGCTAATGCTCGATTGGCATTCGGCTGAATTCTTAGGAGAATCCCTTGCCCGCCTACGTGCCTCCCCCCAACGTAATGCAATCCCGTCATGGGGCAATTGGCGCTCTTTTTCACACTCGGGTTAGAGCCAACCCGACCCATCGGGCTGTGGTCGATGGCGATCGTGTCATGACCTATGAGGCATTAGAGGAACGTTCCAACCAGTTGGCTAATGCTCTGTTGTCTCAGGGCTTGCGGCAAGGCGACCGGGTTGGGCTACTCGCGAGAAACCGGCTTGAGTATGTTGAGGTGGAATTGGCGGCGGCTAAGGCCGGGCTGATTGTAGCCTGTTTAAATTGGCGTCTGGCTGATCGGGAATTGCGGCATTGTATTAACCTAGTGGAGGCGTCAGTTCTGATCGTGCAGGAGGAGTTGGCGCAGACACTGGATCGGTTGGATTTGAAAGAACATCGGCGGATTATGCTGGGTGGTGATTATGAAGCGTTCCTGGACAGCGGCACTTCGGATTTTCCTGATCTTGATATTGATCCGGAAAACGGGTTGGTGATCCTTTATACCTCAGGCACCACGGGCTTGCCTAAGGGCGCCTTGATTAGCCACCGCGCCATGGTCGCGCGCGCGATGTGTTTTGCTTCGGAGCAAAATATCCCAATCGGAGATAACTTTTGTGCCTGGCCGCCTTTTTACCATATGGCTTCCACGGATCAGGCTCTTGCTACACTTCTGCGAGGTGGCACGGTGCATGTGGTTGATGGCTATGAGCCCGATCTGATGATCGAAATTCTCGAAAGGGAGGAGATGGGCCTATTCATTCTAATTCCGGGCATGGTAGGTCAATTCGCCGCCATCCTGGAAGCCCAGAAAGTTAAGGTGAAAGGTGTGGGTCGTTGCGGAGCAATGGCAGATCTCGTGCCCCGTGAGGATATTGCAGCTGTGACACGGGCTCTGAACGCTCCCTACAGCAATACCTTTGGCGCCACGGAAACGGGTATGCCGCCGGCTTCGTCTTCGGCCCTTCCAATAGGGTTGGCGCCGACGAACTTGGCTAAACGACAATCGGCATTTTGCGATCTACGCTTGGTTGACCCTGATGATAATGAAGTGCCTATTGGCACGCCGGGTGAGGTGGCTATGCGGGGGCCTACATTGTTTAGCGGTTATTGGAACGCGGACGAAACTAATGAAAAGGATTTCCGCAACGGCTGGTTTCACATGGGCGATGTGCTGCGTCGGAACGCGGACGGTACCTTAGACTATGTGGATCGGGTGAAATACATGATCAAATCGGGCGGTGAAAATATTTATCCGGCGGAGATAGAACAGGTCATGCTGGCTGATGAGCGAGTGCAAGAGGTCGTTGTCGTTCGGCGTCCCGACCCAAAATGGAGTGAGGTGCCTGTGGCCTTTGTTGTGCCTGCCGATCCCAGTTTGACAGAGAATGATCTTATGGACCTGTGCCGCGAGAATTTATCCAGTTATAAGCGACCCAAGGACATCATATTTTTGGCAGATGGGGATCTTCCCCGTTCCACCAGCGGAAAGGTTCAGCGTCACGAGTTGGAGGCACGCTTGTAGAGTTGGACCTTACTTGGAACTGTTCGGGTCATCAGAGCTGATTAACGTACATCTTTTTCGGGGTTTATTTATTCAAACAGGCCGCGGCACAGGCGTTTAGAATGGCGTCGCGGTCGATGCCATGCAGGCGATATAGATCCTCGATATCTCCGGATTGACCGAATTTCTCTACGCCCAGGCTATAGACCCGGCGTCGCGACGCGGCTCCTAACCAGGATAAAGTGGCGGGATGGCCATCGACTACGGTGACCAAGGCTGCATCTGGCGTAAGCGGATCAAGTAGCCGACCAATATGGCTACGTGCGTCGTAGTTTCCCGACGCGCGTTGTTTCCAAGCGCGGTTCCAATCCTGATAAGCCAGATCGGGAGAGGTCAACACCAAAAGCCCCGAACCGGGAATATCCTCTAGGATCTCGTCGTGGGCCGCCATTGCTTCTGCCGTGACGGCGCCGCAACAGACGATTGCCAGTTCCGAGTTGTCTGCCGGTGGGCGCAGCCAGTAGCCTCCCGCCAGGATCTGCTGCCGCAACTGGGACGTCATTTGACGGAGCGGCTGGGTCAGGGCCCGGGTGGTTAGCCGCAAATAGACCGAGCCTCCGCTATCCGCCTGCATGTGGCCAAAGCCCCATTGCATGATTTGAGTCAGTTCGTCCACGAAAGTCGGCTCGAATGCGCTCAGCCCGTCCTGCGCCAAGCCGATCAATGGCGTGCCGATGGATTGATGGGCGCCGCCTTCGGGTGCCAGAGTGATGCCTGATGGCGTGCCGATCAGCATAAAGCGGGCGTCCTGGTAGCAAGCGTAATTGAGTGCATCCAGACCGCGGTTTACAAACGGATCGTATAACGTCCCCACGGGTAGCAATCGTTCCCCAAACAGGGAATGGGACAGTCCCAATGCCGCCAGCGTCAGGAACAGATTGTTTTCGGCAATGCCCAGTTCCACATGCTGGCCATCGGGGTGCATAGCCCAGCGCTGGGCCGAAACGACCTTCTCCTCACGAAAGATATCCTCCCGGCGATGCCGGTCGAAGATTCCTCGCCGGTTCACCCAGCCGCCCAGATTTGTGGAGACGGTGACATCGGGCGACGTGGTGACAATGCGATGGGCAAAATCATTATCCTGGCCGGCAATATCAAAAAGAATGCGGCCAAAGGCTTCCTGGGTTGAAACAGGTTTATCTGATTTCGGGCAAGGCAAGCTCTCAGGCACCGTGACTTTCGCTGCATGTCGGCGCCGGTCCGGGCCTTGAGCAAAAGGGACCTGGTTCAGAAACACCTGCAATTCCTGTGCATCCACATCCAAACCCGCAAAGGGGTTCCATTCGTCGCCCTCCGCAATTCCCATTCGGACTTGGAATTTGGCCATTTGCTCCAGGCTCATCAACCCAGCATGATTGTCCTTGTGACCAGCCAAGGGCAGTTCCTTCCCCTTGACCGTATAGGCAATAAAACAGGTGGGATCATCCCCTTCAATATTGTGAAAACAATCCAGGACGGATGCCATGTCATGACCTGCCAGATTAGTCATCAGGTCATGCAGTTCTTGATCTTCGTAATCCTCGATCATCGGACGCAAGCCGGGTACATCGCCCAGATCTTTACGCAGATGTTCTCGCCAGCCCGGCCCACCCTTGTAGGTAAGGGCGGAATAGAGCGAGTTGGGGCAATCGTCGATCCATTGGCGCAGGGCATCGCCGTCTGCCGTCTCAAACACGGCCTGCAATTTGGTGCCGTATTTCAGGGTTATAACCCGCCAACCTGTAGTACGGAAGATATCATCAACCCGGCCAAACAGGCGGTCGGTGATCACCGAATCTAGGCTTTGCCGATTGTAGTCCACAATCCACCAGGCGTTGCGTACGTCATGCTTCCATCCTTCCAGCATTGCCTCGAACACGTTGCCTTCGTCGAGTTCAGCGTCACCCATGAGGGCCACCATACGGCCTGTGGAAATATCGTCGTTACCCCAATCTTTTAAGGAGACATAGTCCTGCACCAATGCGGCAAAGGCCGTCATCGCGACTCCCAGACCGACAGAACCGGTGGAAAAATCAACCTCGTCCATATCCTTGGTCCGGGAGGGGTAGGACTGCGCCCCGCCCAGGGCTCTGAATTTCATCAGTTTCTCTCGGCTCTGACGGCCCAGCAAATATTGAATAGCGTGGAAGACGGGACTGGCGTGCGGTTTGACAGCGACTCGGTCGGAGGGCTTCAGAATATTAAAATACAACGCCGTCATGAGTGTGGTCAGCGAGGCGGAGGAAGCCTGATGACCGCCTACTTTCAAGCCGTCTCGGTTAGGCCGAAGGTGATTTGCATTGTGGATCATCCAACTGGACAGCCACAGTACCTTTCTCTCCAGGGCGCGTAGCAACACCAGTTCCCGGGATTGAGGAAGTGGCTCGATTTTGCTGCTAACCGATTCATTCATGTTGTTATGCCTCCGTGGTGGAGCGTGTCGGCATCATACCTACTTGACTGGCAAGACACAAAAACGCAACGGAGGGTCAATTCCTTCGCGGCCATGAGATAAGTCCCTCTACCTCCGGCTCCTTTGTGAGAATTGGATTGCCCAACCGGTCGCGCCTGACTATTTGCTGTAGCAACTGAGGTTCCACCAGGCCCTGTCCCATATAACGGTCCCGCAGCAAAGGGTCAGATTCACAACTGCCCAAAACTAATACTACAAGTGTTAGGATTGATATGTAGGGCACTACCTTCATAGACCGCATGGTTACCCGGCCCTTGGCAATTGTTCAAGGCTGTAGGCGAATGTGATTATTTCGCGGATGCAGCTGCCCTGTTCTTGACCTGGTCGCTGATCTCTTATTTGGCGGGATTTTTTTAAGTCGGCCCGATCAGGAGAGTAACCGGATTCTTTCGGAAAAGAATTTGGCTCTTTCTTGGCCGTTGGCATCATTAGTTCCGAAGACAAGGTGTAGCGGAACACTCTGTTTACCGAAATCCATGGCTTCCAGGGGGCGACGGGAAAAAAAGAGGCCGCCGGACGCAGATGCGTCCTGGACGGCCTGAAGGTACGGTATCTGGCTGTTGTGATCGGACGCCCTGCTTAGGGAGGTGCATCTGATCAGGTACTATTTACTCTACTCTGACACGCTACTTTGGGACTTGCTCCAGATACCTTGGAAGTAACTGTCCGGCCACATAGGTAAAACGGCCGGTCTGGATATTATTCAGCGGCTTCGGCGGGTATATTGGCCTGAAACTGCTCAGATTCTGTGGACCCGGTCAGCGCAGTAGTGGAAGAGGTGCCGCCCATGATTGTCTGATTGACCAGATCAAAATACCCTGTGCCAACCTCGCGTTGATGACGAGTTGCGCTGTAACCGTCTGTCTCGGATGCAAATTCGGCGTTTTGCAGTTCCGAATAGGCCGCCATGCCACGATCCCGGTAGCCGCGGGCCAGTTCAAACATGGAATGGTTTAAGCTGTGAAACCCGGCCAAGGTAACGAACTGATACTTATATCCCATTACGCCAATTTCACGCTGGAAGTTCGCGATGTCATCCTTGTCCAGATTGGCTGTCCAGTTGAACGAAGGCGAGCAGTTATAGCTCAGCAACTTACTTGGGAACTCTTTGCGGATCGCCTCGGCAAATGTCTTGGCCTGCTCCAGGTTCGGCGTGGCCGTTTCCATCCACAACAGATCAGCATAAGGGG
>CAJWZI010000117.1 GCA_913049615.1 uncultured Alphaproteobacteria bacterium
CACTGGCAACCTGACCAATCATAAATTCGAGGACGGCTGTCACCATGCCCACCAGTCTGGCTCAAGACCCGACCGGAATAAAAAAGGCGCGGCCCCTGTATCAACCCCTCCTCTATCGCCAGAGCCAGTCCCCAATCGGCCCCGCCCGCATCCCGCACTGTGGTAAAGCCGCGCATCAACATTCCTTCGGCAATCTTACTAGCTCGCATAGTGGTCAGAGACGCCGGATCCTCACCGATGGAACCCAAATCAGCCGTTGTGGCAATTAAATGCACATGGGCGTCGATCAAGCCGGGCATCAGAACCCGCCCGGCCAGATCGATGACGGTACCGCCGGCAGGTGCATTACCTTGGCCGACCTCCGTGATCCGGCCGTCGTCGATGACCACGAAACCGCCATCTCTCATTGTTTCTGAAAGGCCGTCGAATATCCGGCCATTAAACAACACCATTTGAGCCATGATCTTCTCCCCAGGACCCCTTGGACCTTTCGATGCATGGTTTCTTGACTTCTGTGCTCGGGTCAAGCGGGAAAACCCTGGCAACTTCGCCCGTGTCTGCGTAGATTCTAGATTATCTCAGTGAAGGTGTAGTCATGGATGATTTGCTGACCGAGAAGAAATTTTCCTTGCCTTTGGATCAGGACGCGGTTGCGGCCAACTGGCAACAACGTGGCTATTCCTGCAATCTGTTTGTGGACCCGCCGGGGCAAGAGTGGTTGAATTTTACTCACAACACGGATGAATTAGTTACCGTCGTGGAAGGCCAGTTAGAGTTGGTGGTCGGCAACGAAAAGATAGAAATGGACCCTGGCGACGAAGTTTTCATTCCGGCAAAGGCGCTACATTCCGTGATCAACATCCACGAAGGCGTCTCCCGTTGGCTGTTTGGATACAATTGAGGCAATCATCATGGACAAATCACAGTTGGAAGCGATTACGCTATCCTTCACCGAAACTTTCAACGACAATGACCTGGACGCAATGATGTCCTACTTCGCGGAAGAGGCGGCGGTGTATGATCAACATGACAACACCGTCTCCACAGGGTTAACCGAAATACGAGCAGCATTTGAGCCCCAGTTCGCCGGTAATTATGGCGAAATGCGGTTCGAGACGGAGGATTTACTTATAGACCCAGAACATAACAAATCCATGATCAGCTGGTTGTGCTCTTTCGACACGAAACGCGGTCGAGCCGGATGGCGGGGTCTGGATATTCTCCATTTTAATTCGGCTGGCAAGATCACTAACAAACTGACCTACGCCAAAGCCAAGGTCCTACAGCTGCAATCGACGGAGTCGTGATCCTTGCGAGAACCACGCAGCCAGCCAGGCACGCAGGTCCGATTCCAGGTCTTGCACGAAATCGCGGAGGAAGCCTGCGCCCGCCTTCCCCGCAATATCTGGGACTATATGCGCGGTGCGACCGAGACCGAGACGACAGCGAAACGCAATCGCCTTGCCATCGATAGTGTTGCCCTGCGCCCGCGCATGTTGCGGGATATGAGCGAGGTGGATCTGGGAACCACCTTCATGGGTGCCGATCTGGAGCTACCGTTAACATTTGCCCCAATCGGGTCATTGGAATCTTTCGATCCGGAAGGCGGCGCGGCGGCGGCGCGGGCAGCTGCCCGCCACGGCATGATAACCACTTTGAGTTCCGTCTCCGCGCCGGGATTGGAGGCGACGGCCGAGGCCGCCGGGGGGCCAAAGATTTTCCAGCTTTACGTGCGGGGTGACAGTGCCTGGGTTGACGATCATGTGCACCGCGCGGTGGCGGCTGGATACACGGCTTTTTGCCTGACCGTGGATGTGGCGGCTTACAGCCGTCGGGAGCGGGATATTGTCAATCGCTTTGTCAAACCGTGGCGCCGAGCGGCGATCGGCCAAAACTACCAGGCCTCACTGAATTGGGAGGATGTGAAGCGTTTCAAGACGACCCATGATATTCCCCTTCTGATCAAGGGAATTATGACGGCTGAGGACGCTGCCTTGGCCTGTAATCTGGGCGTAGACGGAATCTGGGTTTCCAACCACGGTGGTCGGCAACTGGATCAAGCCCAAGGCAGCCTTGCGGTGTTGCCAGAAATCGTGGAGGCTGTCGCTGATCGTGCATCCGTGGTGGTTGATGGCGGTTTCTTGCGTGGCACGGATGTTGTCAAGGCCATGGCCCTTGGCGCCAATCTGGTCGCGCTAGGCCGGCTAACGGCCATGGGACTAGGCGCAGCTGGCGAGGAAGGGCTAACCCGCACCATCGACCTATTGGCTGAGGAAATGCACATTGCTATGTGTCTAATGGGCAAGACACGGTTTTCGGAACTAACCCCAGATGACTTGACCGCAGCGCCGCCGGGCCATCCCCCGGATGTGCTAAGCGCCTTTCCATTGATGCGCGGCGCCGAGTAGACCTCTCACCTAATGTTCGGCAAGCTGGCCAACAGCAGCCGGATAGATCATCGACCAGGGACACCAGTGCATCCGCCATATGTCCGACGCGGCTGCGCTGTTTACCTCAGATGACTGGTGGACGCGCGTGGATAGCACCCAATTCGCGGTCGTTTGCCTGTTGTGCTATTGTTTTGCATTGATTCAATTTCGCCTATGGAGCGTTTGTTGCTGCCCCGATGGCGCCCGCCGTATTGAACCCCAGCGGGCGAACGGTGGAATATTTCTCGAAGGTTTTATACGTATATGGCTGAAGGAGCGGCTGACATAGGAGGAAGACCCAAGGGCGCCATCACCCTACGGCAGCAAGCCTATCGAGGCATGGGTGCCGACGCTGATTACAGCGTAGCCAAGGACACCGCCATATTGTGGCGGATAACCCGACTGATCTTCAAATATCGCCTGCGCGTAGCGTTAGCTGTGGGCGCTACCATCGCAGCTGCCATCTTCCAACTGATGATCCCTCACTTTCTGGGCGAGGCAGTAGACAATGCCTTAGGCGTGCTGAACAACAACACCATTACCGAAGCGGTTGCCCGTGAGGCTCTGTTCAAGGCTGCCCTGTTGTTACTGGGGGCCTCCATCCTGCGTGGCACTTTCACCTTGGCCCACAACTATGGCGGCGAGGCAATTGGGCACATGATCGCCTATGACCTGCGCCTGGCCTTTTACAAGAAACTGCAGAGCCTGAGTTTTTCCTTCCATGACAGGGTGCATACGGGCGAGTTGATCACACGCGGCATGCTCGACCTAGAAGGTGTGCGCATGTTCGTCAACACCGGGCTGCTGCGCCTGGTGCTGTTGATCAATCTAATCGGGGCGGGCGGGTACCTGCTGCTGACCAATGATCCACTGCTCGGTACGTTAAGTTTTTCTTTCGTGCCGTTCGTGGCATGGCAATCCTCCACGGCTCGGCTGCGCCTTCGCGCCCTGTGGCTGGCCCTGCAGGAACGCATGGGCACCCTAGGCCAGATCATGGATGAAAATCTGACCGGCATCCGTGTGGTCCGCGCCTTTGGTGCCGAGCCATATGAAATTGCCAAATACGATCTGGCGTCCGACGACGCCATGGCAATTGCAGACGAACGCATCAAAACCCGCGCAGCATCAACATCTATCATGACCTTCGCCTATTTTGTAGCCATGGGGCTGGTATTATGGGTAGGCGGTCTACGGGTGCTAGAAGGTGCCATGACCGTGGGTGACCTGACGGTCTTTTTGACCTTTATAACCATTCTGCAACAACCGGTACGACAATTGGGCTTGCTGGTCAATTCTATCGCCCGGGCCTCCACCTGCGGGGCGCGGCTATTCGCCGTGTTGGATTTGGAGCCAGCGATCAGCGACCATCCGGACGCCAAGGTCTTGAAACCCTGTAAAGGCACAGTACGGTTCGAAAATGTCTCCTTCACCTATGACGACGAGAATGCCCCGCCGGTGCTACATGACGTCTCGTTTACCCTGGAACGCGGGAAGACCTTGGGGATTGTCGGCCCATCGGGCAGCGGCAAGTCTACCATCGCAAATCTCCTCCCCCGCTATTACGACCCAAGCGCGGGACGCATCACGGTAGACAACGTGGAGATCCGGGAGGTCACTATTGCCTCCCTGCGCCAAGCTTTGCGGGTAGTGCAGCAGGACAGTTTTCTATTCACCACGACCCTTGAAAACAACATCGCTTACGGTGACCCCTGGGCCGATGACGCCATGGTGCAGGGCGCGGCCTCCACCGCGCAAATCGACGGCTTTGTCGGCACCTTGCCCGAAGGCTACCACACTCTGGTGGGGGAGAGGGGCGTCTCTCTCTCCGGCGGGCAGAAACAACGGGTTGCCATTGCGCGGACCGCCATGCTGGAGGCGGCGGTTCTGGTCTTCGACGATTCCACGGCTGCCATCGATGCTGAGACAGAGCGGCGTATCCGTTCCGCCTTAACAAAACACACCGCCCACTGCGCCACAATTATCATCTCACACCGCCTGGGGGCACTGCGTCATTCGGACGAGATCATTTTTCTAGAAGCGGGGCGAATTCTGGAGCGGGGCGATCATGACAGCCTGATCGCCCAGGGGGGCCGATACGCCGCCCTGTTCGCTATTCAAAGCCAGGATGATATGGGGGAGAAGGCGATACAATGAGTACCGTGTCTCTAAATAAAGGTCGGCCTCCCCGCGCCGTCGTGGGGAGCCAGGTGAGCCATGATGAGGAGATGTTTGGCGCAGCCTTTGACGGCAAAGTGTTGCGCCGCTTTTTCACCTATGTCCGACCGTACAAGCATCGTATCTACATTGCCCTGTTTTCGGTTCTGGTCTTCACTGGCGCGCAACTGGCCATTCCCCTGGTGATCCGCTACGCCATTGACGAGGCTCTGATGGCGCAAGGAGGCAACGAGACAATTCTACAGTTAGCCATGGTCGCATTCGGAGTAATCATTCTGATTAACTATGGCGTTAGCTATACGCAGGATCTTTTGGTGGGCCTGACAGGAGAAAACGCAATTTTCGACCTGCGCAGAGCCATGTTCGTACATCTACAAAGCGTAGGTCTGTCCTTCATGGATAAGACAGAAATTGGCCGCATGATGTCCCGCCTGCAGGGGGACGTGAATAGCCTTCAGGAATTTCTGGAGAACTCCATAACCGCAATCGGCGATTTGGTGCTGCTGGTGGGTATTGTCATCATCATGCTGGCGCTGGATTTCTGGCTCGGCCTACTTACTTTGTCCGTGGTACCCGTGCTGTTTTTCGTGCGTCTGGTCTGGCTCCCCCGTGCCCGCATCGCCTTCCGCACGGCTCGCGAGACCAATTCCTCTGCAAACGGCGCACTGGCCGAGGGTATACACGCGGTTCGTACCGTCCAGGGCCTGGGGCGGGAGGTGGTGAATTTTGATCTGTTTACGGAAAAGGCGGCGGAGAACCTGCGCAGCCATCTCCGCTCCGCTAAATTCGCGCAGGCCATGGTACCTATTGTAGATACCTTGACTGGCATCGCCATGGGCATAATTGTGGTGGTTGGCGGTACTTTGGTGCTCGACAATGCCCTGGACGTGGGCGTCATGGTGGCGTTCTTGTTCTATGTGCAGCGATTTTTCGACCCTATTCGCAGCTTGACCCTCCAATACAGCGTCATGCAACGGGCCATGGCTTCGGGCCAGCGCATTTTCGAGGTGCTAGAAGTACCCATCGTCATCGCTGACAAACCCAAGGCCATCATTCCCGATCGTATAAAAGGTGAAATTTCCTTCGAGGGCGTCACCTTCGGCTATGCCCGCAACCAGATCGTGTTGAAGGATATTACCTTCAACGTTAGACCGGGCGAAACCGTGGCCCTCGTGGGACCCACCGGATCCGGCAAGACATCCATCACTGCGCTGTTACATCGATTTTATGAGGTAGGGGAAGGCTCCATTAAAATCGACGGTGTCGACCTGCGCGACCATGCCAAGGCCGCGTTGGGGCGTCATATTGCCATGGTGCTGCAGGACCCATTCCTGTTTACGGGTACCATTCTGGAGAATATCCGATACCGAACCTCATCGGCCAGTCGGGCCGACGTGGAACGGGCCGCAACCGTCGTCGGTGCCCACGATTTCAT
>CAJWZI010000118.1 GCA_913049615.1 uncultured Alphaproteobacteria bacterium
GCCTTGATCCGAGGCGTGGTGGGCCGCGTTTCGAAGCCCCGCGCAGATCAATATTACGAAGCGGGTCCGATCTCTACCGTAGCCGGTTATTACGCCAGTCCTCGCCTGTGGCGCAACGCTGGCCTGGGGCCGGAAGACGTGGATGTTACCGGCTCTTACGACGCCTTTACCTTCACTACTATGTTGCAGTTGGAAGATTATGGCTTCTGCAAAAAGGGTGAGGGCGGCGACTATGTATCGAACGGCACTACGTTTCTGGGGGGAAGCCGGCCCAACAATACTTCCGGAGGACATTTGTGCGAAGGTTACACTCACGGCATTGCCATGGTGGTTGAAAACGTGCGCCAATTGCGTCACGAAGCGGACGATAGTTGTTCCATTGGCCCTGATGGCAAACGGCAGCACACCTATGACTATTCTGAAGGAGGCTGCCGTCAGGTCAGGGATGTGGAAATCAGTGCCAATTTGGGCTGGGCGACGCCGGGCACGGGTTCGGCCCTGGTCATGCGGCGCGGCGTATAGGGAAGGTTAAGATTATGTCAGAAACCATCGTTAACGAATATCTGGGCATGACCCTACAAATTGATCACTTAGACCACGCCAACCTGACCTATTTTCAGCACTGCACCAATCACCAATTTCATTTGCAGAAGTGTGATGATTGCGGCCTGATCCGTTATCCGGTCAGCGAAGGTTGCTCCTGGTGCGGCAGTTCCAGAGCCAACTGGACAGAGGTGGAGGGCAAGGGCACGGTGCATAGTTACACTGAGATCCACCACGCCATTCAGCCAGCCTTTAAATCATTCGTCCCCTACATGGTGTTGTTGGTGGACCTGGATACGCAAAAAGGTCGCCCGACAGAACATGAGGCCCTGCGTATTATTGGAAATCTGGTTATACCCGACGGGACCCTCGCTCCACCCGAGATGGTGGCAAGCGTCGGCATCGGCAGCCGGGTGCGCATGGTTTTCACAGACGTCGGCGATGGCGTCTCCTTGCCGCAATGGACCTCGGACGAGGGCGCAGAACAATCGGAAACACCGTGGCGCTATCCAGCGGAATAAGGAGTACATCTGATGGGACGTTTGGACGGCAAGGTGGCAATTGTTACCGGTGCAGCGCCGCGGGGTGAAGGCATCGGCAATGGAAGTGCCATGGCCATACTGATGGCACGAGAGGGCGCCAAGGTTCTGTTGGTCAACCGCTCTGTCGAACGAGCCGAAGGCCTGGCCGAGAAGATCGCCGGAGAGGGTGGCGAAGCCTCGGCTTTTGCTGCAGATGTGACTAAGACTGATGATGTGGCCGCCATGGCCGAGGCGGTCATGTTGCGTCATGGCCGCTTGGATATCCTGTGCAACAATGTGGGAGTTGGCGCCGGCGCCGGGCCAAACCGGGTGGAGGACGTCACCGACGAAATATGGGATACCCTAGTTAAGATCAATATTACCTCGGCCATGAAATGCAGCCGTGTCGTGGTGCCGCTGATGCGGGAGTCCGGCGGCGGTTCTATCATTAATGTTTCCTCCATCGCTGGCGCGGTCGGTTTAATGGGAAGTCCGGGTGCTGCGGCCTACGCGACCATGAAATCCGCTACGCACGGTTTGACCCTGTCCACTGCCGCCGATTACGCCACAGAAGGTATACGCTGCAACTGCATCATCATCGGATCCGTCTCGACACCGCTTGTAGCCCACTATGGCGAGGAATACCGTCAGCGACGCATCGAAATGGTGCCCATGCAGACTGAGGGCACCGGTTGGGACGTAGGCTGGGCAGCGGTCTATCTTGCCTCGGACGAGGCACGCTGGGTCACCGGCATTATGCTGCCTGTGGACGGCGGTCTTTGTGCGTTGAGAGCGTGGCCAAGATAATGTCGGAAGCCGTCAAAGCAGAGCTTGTTCCCAACGGCGTTCTGCGTGCGGGGATCAACCTATCGAACCCGCTTTTAGTCACAGACGAAGCATCCAATGGCGATCCGCTTGGGGTATCGCCCGATATGGCGCGGGCCATCGCCGATCGTTTGGATGTGGCGGTCAAATATGTTCCCTTCCCCTCACCCGGTGCCCTGGCCGATGCCATTAGTGACGATGTCTATGACATCGGGTTGATCGCTGCCGAACCAGCCCGCGCGAAGACCATCGCGTTTACATCTGCATATGTAGAAATAGAGGCAACCTATTTGGTGCCAGACGGCTCCTCCCTGAAGACCATTGCGGATGTGGACCATCACGGCATAAGAATTGCCGTATCAGAGCGCAGTGCCTACGACCTCTACCTCACGCGCACTCTACAACATGCCGAACTAGTCCGGGCGAAAGGCCTGGGTGGAGCCTTAGAGCTATACAAAGGAGAAAAACTAGACGCCCTAGCCGGCCTACGCCCGGCCCTCAACGAGGACGTCAAGAAACTGCCTGGCACAGTGATTTTGGACGGTCGATATACAACCGTGCAGCAGGCAATCGGGACCCAAATTAGAAATATCGCCTCCGCCGCATTCCTGCAGGATTTTGTGACCGAGGCAATTGGCAATGGCCTAGTCGCTAGGTTCATCAAAAAACACGGCGTCGAAGGCCGCCTGCTTGTCGCCAGCAATAATTAAGCAGCGCGCAGTTCGCGGCAGCAATCATTCGCTATTACTTTCGGCCCAGGCCCTGGACACGTTCCAAACTCACCCTGAATATCAACCATCGAAGGACCTTAACGAACCTTTCGTCACAACAAACGAAGTCAATCCCGAGGAATTTGGTGTTTCAGTACTTTGCCAGTGGCGTTGTGTGGCAGTTCGTCAAAGAACCGCACCTGTTTTGGAACCTTGTAACGGGCCAATTTGTCGTTGCAGTGGCTGATAACTGCCTCTTCGTTTAGGTTTGCGCCGCCTTTCAAGACCACGCAGGCCCGACCGACCTCACCCCATTTTTCGTCTGCCACACCAATCACGGCGTTCTCCAGAATGCCGTCCATTTCATAGATCACGTTCTCTATCTCCACAGGGTAAACGTTCTCACCGCCTGAGATGAACATGTCCTTTGTGCGGTCGACGATGTAATAATATCCGTCCTCGTCCTGGCGAGTGACATCACCCGTATGGAACCAGCCATTGGTGAAAAACTCGTCGCGTTGGTCCTCTTTATTCCAATAGCCCGGTGTGACTGTAGGGCCCTTGATCATCAATTCACCGCTTTCGCCCAGTGGCACGGAATTGCCTTGTTTGTCCCAGATATCGAGGGTGACATACATAGGCGGCAAACCAGATGAACCCACCTTGGCGAGAGCCTGATCCGGCGACAACATGAGGCCCAGAGGCCCCGTCTCAGTCATGCCCCAACCCTGCTGCAGCTTGATGTGCTTCCTACCGAATTCCTCAATCAAGGCCAGGGGCGCTGCGGCGCCACCGATGCCGAGGCATTCAATATGCGAGAGATCCGCCTCGGCGAAGCCAGGTTCGTTGGCCATCATCAAGAAATTCGTGGGCACTCCGAACATATGGGTTATACGCAATTCCTTGTCGGACAACAGCTCCAGGAAATGTTTTGGATCAAATTCCCGTAACACCACGTTGGTGCCGCCGGTATGGAACGTGGGGTTGGCATAAACGTTCAGCCCGCCGGTATGGAAAGTAGGTAAAAAAACGATATTTTTTGAGGATTCGGTTAAGGACATGGTCATCGCGCAGTGCACCGAATTGAAAACTGCCATCTGATATGTCATGCGAGCGCCCTTAGGCCGCCCCGTGGTGCCAGATGTGTACATAATGGTCCAGGTATCGGGAAGGTCCATGGGCACAATATCCAAGTCCCTCGTCGCCCTAGCCAGTCCGGTTTCATAATCGCTGTCACTACCATTGTTCAACGTGATGCGATGAGGAATGCCGCAAAGTTTCTGTATCTCCTGGCATTGCGAGGCGAATTCAATACCGTGGACAAGAACCTTGGGTGCACCGTCGTTGCAAATGTATTCCAATTCTGCCACGGCCAATCGCCAATTCAGCGGCATGAAAATGGCGCCCAGGCGCCTGCAGGCAAACTGAATTTCGAAAACGTCTGTGTCGTTGTGGCAGACCACCGCAATTCGATCTCCGCGCTTCACTCCTAGGGAATCGCGAAAATAGACCGCCGCCTTGGTAATGCGCACGTCCAGTTCCGCATAGGTGTAGGCACGGTCCGATGCTAGATCCACCAGGGCCTGCTTGCCCGGCGAAAACGTGGCGTGGTGGCGGATCCAATCTTCGGCGGGATAATTCATGACGATCTTCCTGTTGTCAAAAATCTAAACCTTAAGACCGCCCATGCGGCAAATGATTTTCCAGCTATTAGTGTCCACCGGTTGTACCGACAACCGGGAATTGGTAACCAGGGGTAGCTCCATCAAGCGTTCGTCTGCCTTGACCTCGGCCAGGGTGACCGGATTTGGAAAAGGTTCCATCGCGCGCACGTCGACCATGCCAAACGTGCCCTTGGGATCGGTGGGGTCCAGATACCATAACTTGCAAACCTCGACGATACCCATAATCCGTTTTTCATTCACCGAATGATAGAAGAACCCCTTGTCGCCGATCTTCATGGCCTTCATGTTGTTACCGGCCTGATGGTTGCGCACGCCATCCCATTCCGCGCCCCTTTTGCCTTCCTTGACCTGGTCGTCCCAACTCCAAGCGCCTGGCTCTGATTTAAATAACCAATAGTTCATGACTTCTCCCACAATACATTGCTTAGTGATTTATCCGCGTTCCGCTCGATAAGGCCGTTGCAGCAGCGTCTGAATAGTCTGATCCAGGTTCGCATATTGGTTCAGGATCGCGTCGACAGCGGAACAAATGGGCATTTCGATATCCAGCGGTCCTATATGATCGACGATGGCGCCAGCGGTTAACGAACCTTCCGCCACCGACTGGCGTTCGGCCACGACTTCTGCCATTGTGCGGCCTTTTCCCAGTTCCGCGCCCAAGGACATGTTGCGGGATAGCAGAGAATTACAAGTCAGGGCTAGATCACCCAAGCCCGACAGTCCCATTAGGGTTTCCGGACGCCCGCCTCGCAAAGCGCCGTAGCGCATCACTTCCGCCAAGCCCCGGGTCATCAGGGCGGCGCGGGCATTGTCCCCCATGCGGCGTCCTTTGACGATGCCGCAGGCGATGGCCAAAACATTTTTCACCGCGCCGCCAATCTGGGTGCCGATAACATCGTCTGTCCAATAAGGCCGGAAGTGCGGTTGGCCAATAGTCTCAACCAGCCTGGCGCCTAAATTCTCGTCAGCACATGCCAGCGTAACCGCAGTAGGCATTCCTTTGGCCACCTCGATGGCGAAGGTCGGTCCGGATAGAACGGCTACCGGATTGTCCGGCAGGGTTTCCGCTAGTACTTCGCTCATGAGGGCATGGCTACCTTTTTCGATACCCTTGGCACAAATCACAACCGGCAAGCCAGGTTTTAGATGTTCGGCTAATTCTTTCGCAACGGGTCGTAGAAATTGTGCTGGTGTCACCAGGAGCATGACATCCGTTGTCGCCGCTTCCGCTAAGTCTGATGTCGCTTTCAAGTTTCTGTTTAAGAGAACATTGGGCAAATAGATGTCGTTACTATGGCTGCCGTTGATGGCCGCAACCACCTCTGCCTCACGGGCCCAAATCTTCGTAAGCCGTCCCGTCGCCGCCAGCATCTGTGCCAGCGCCGTGCCCCAGGCACCACCGCCAATGACACTTACCGAATCCATGCCTCAGTTATCCCAAAAAGGTCGATCCCCGCAATGGTATAGTCAGAATCAAAACCCATAGATTAAGTGCCTAACATGGCCAGGAAGTGTAAATCGGCTCCGGAACGGTTAATTGGTACCCCGAAGTGGTCACAATTGGCGAGGATGAAGACCTATAAGATGCAACGGTTATCGGGGAACACCTCCTCCGCAAAGATTATTTTTTTTGCAAGTGCTTTCCATGCTGGCATATCTAGTTGTGCAATC
>CAJWZI010000119.1 GCA_913049615.1 uncultured Alphaproteobacteria bacterium
AGCCAAATCCAAGGGCGGCTAACGCTTCTGGCGGGACCAAGGGCTGGATAGATAGAATCACAGCCTCGTTTGCCGGGCGCGCCCCTTAATTCACAGTCACCGGCAATCAGTCCTAACAAATCTGGCGCCCGCCCAATTGACAGTTCACATTCGTAACTATGATGGCAGCTTTTGGCGAGAAATGTGCATATGGCGACGTCGTTCTAATTTTCGGTCTTTACCCAATAGCGAACCAATCCAGCAATATCGCCGACCGTCGAGATTGATCCACCCGGACATTCCGGTAATCGCAGTTAGGCTAATCCCATCGGACTGCTATCATACCCCTAATTTGGCGTTGACAAATGGGCAGGGGGACGAACGACATGCCGCATGATCGAAGGCTCCTCACGGACGAGAGCAAGATTGAAGCACTGCAAGACACCATTCCGGAATGGATCAAGCGTCTGGAGAGACCTAAGACGCCATGCGTCACGCCGACTTTCGGGCCATTAGAAGGCATCCGCGCCGTCGGCACCGGGCAGCTGATAGCCCAACCCTATATTGGCACTAAGCTCGCTGAGTTTGGTGCTGAGGTGGTGCATGTCGAGAAACCCGGCGGCGACGTGTTCCGCTTCACTGCACCGCAGTTGGAACGCGGGCCGCGCCCGCATGGCTGTGACGAGGCCGAAGTCACAAAGAATAAGCTGTCAATGGGACTTGATTTTAAGAAGGCGCGTGGAGTCGAGCTGCTAATGGCATTGTGGAAGATTTCCGACGTGTGGATGGAGTCGTCGGCACCCGGCACGCTCGAACGCAACGGCATCACCAACGCGCTCGCTCTCGCTGTCAATCCACGCCTTGTAATAGTGCGAGTCAGCACCTATGGACAGTATGGTAAGGAGGAGTACCTGGGACGGCCCGGCTACGACGCGATTGCGCAGGCCTACGGTGGGATGATGAACTTGACAGGGGATCCCGCCGGTCCACCACAGCGTGCCAAATCCTATACCGGCGACTACATCACCGCGCTCACTGGCTGGGCGGCAACGATGATGGGGTTATGGGAGGTCATGAAGACCGGGCAGGGCCAGGTGATCGACCTAGCGCAATATGAGGCAGTCGCTCAGACTAATGGTAACACGCTTCCACTCTTCACTGGTGAGGGCGCAGTGTACGGCCATACCGGCAACCGGCCGCCAGGCTTTCAACCATACGACACGTTCGAATGTAGCGACGGATGGGTTTATATCGGCGCGCTCGGTGGCGCGATCTACGACCGGGTTCCGAGCTTCCTCGGCCTCAATCCAGTAGAGTACAGCTACGACGAATGTTCTAAGGATGCCACGGCAGTCAACTCCGAAAAGGGGCGCGAGCTAGACCAACGGCTACGGGACTATTGCGCCGCTCATACTGCGCTTGAGGTGGAAACAGCGTTGAACGATGCACAGATTGGTTGCGCGCGCGTCTTCAACGTGCGTGATCAATATAACGATGAGCACTATGCGGCTCGCGACATGACCGTTCCGGTGCTTGATCGCCAGTCGGGCGTGCCGATCCGTGTATTTGGCGTCGTGCCGAAAATGTCACTGACGCCGGGACGCATCTGGCGTGGCGCACCTTCAATCGGCGACGACACTACGGACATTCTCACTACGATGCTGGGCCTATCGGAAGCCCAGATAGAGGATTTATATGTCGACCAAGTAGTGCACCGCGCCGAGCCGTTCACGGAGCCACAAGTTGCCTCGGTCAATCCATAGCAATGGTACCCCCGCGCAGAGGCTAAAGGCCAATCGTCGTGAAAGGATAACGTATCAGACGCAACTAAAATCTGAATATGGCACTGCAGCCCGAAGCCGGGAAACACCGGTGGAGGACGTTTCCTTACCGAAAATAGTTGATAAGTCCGTAAGCAGACGAGCAGCTTGTTTTGTGGAGTAGGCGTGAATGCTTTTGATTTAGGGTCGGTAAGCGTAAATTCAAATCCCAGCGAAGTCCGACGTTTTCTAAAAGCCGGCCTACGAACGGCCAATTGTGCTATGCTATGGGCCGGCCACAGGTCATTGTGGGTAGGGCTATGACAGTCGGTGCGCAAATTTCGGAGGGACCGGTCATCAATCGGGCCGAGCTATTGGCGCGAGTGGCGTCGTTGGCGTCACTGATCGAGGAATTCGCTGCAAAATCAGAAGCCCAGGGCACTTTGGCACCTGAGGTGGTGGCGGCGTTACGCCAGGCCGGCCTGTTTGGTCTGTGGAGTGCAGGTGAGGTCGGCGGCTACGACATCGATCTTGTCGATCAGCTTGAAATTCTGGTGGCCTTGGCCCGGGTCGATATGTCGACCTGCTGGAGCTTGATGATTGGTGCCTCCGCCAGCGCCGTAATGGCGGCATTTCTGCCCGACGAAGGGGTTGCGAAATTGTTCGGCCACGGCGCCTGGCCGACGGCAGCGTCTTCACTTGCCCCGACTGGTCGGGCCTGGCGTTGCGCCGGTGGTTACCGGGTGGGTGGACGCTGGGGTTTCGGCAGCGGCGTCCGTCATGCCCGCGGTGTCATGGCCAAATGCCTGGTCGAGGAAGCCAGTACCGAGGACCGGCCGCAGCAGATCTCCGCATTCGTGCCGCTTGACGCAGTCGAAATCCTGGATGACTGGAATGTCAGCGGGCTACGCGGCAGCGGTAGTAATTCCTATGTCGTCAACGATGTCTTCGTACCCGACTGCTTTATTGCGGTTATTCGGCCGCTCACCCAATATCGTGGCGGTGCCAGGGCCTCTGTTCTACATCTTAGATTGCCGATCGAGCATGGCGCAGTGGCTCTCGGAGGAGCCCGCCGTGCGCTCGACGAAGTTGTACAACAGGCCACCAGCAAGCGCCGGCTAATGGAGACCCGCACGGTTTCTGATACCCAGCTGTTTCAGGTTGAACTGGGCCGGATGGAGGCGCAGTACGCCAGTCTGATTGCTGGAACTCGGGCGGCGGCAGCAGCTTTTGACGAGGCATTGTCTGGCCCGGAGGCGGGGTTGGTTGGTGCGGCAACAAACATGCGAGCCATCTGTGCCCAAGTCACCGAAGCATGTCAGACGATCGTGGCCCGTTGCTTGCGCCAAGCCGGCGCGGGCGCCATCATGCCGGGCAATCCGCTGGAGCGTTTGCAAAGGGATATGACCGTAGCCGCACAGCACTATATGATAGGTGACAACGCGTATGAGGCATTCGGCCGGATGCAACTAGGCATGGCTCCATGATATCGGAGCGCGGAACGCCGCAGGGAGAAAAGGAACGTATGTCATGGGTTTGAAGCTTTCGCACGCCTTCATCGACGTCGCCGACCTGAATAAGGTCGCGCCATTTTACACCGATGTACTGGGCTTTAAGATCACTGATAGGGGCCAAATCAACGACGAAATCGAGGCCATATTCATGAGCCAGGATCCCGACAACCATCATCAGATCGCTCTGGCTGAAACATTGCAGGACAACAATAATGAGCGCAATTTGGGACATGTAGCCTTCCGTATGGAGTCCCTGGATGATCTGCGGGCGCTGAAAAAGCGTCTGATGTCGGAAGGCATCGCAATAGGCCGAGAGCTTTCACACGGCAATGCCTGGTCGCTCTACTTTGCCGATCCTGAAGGCAATGGCGTCGAGTGTTTCGTGGATACCCCATTTCACGTTAGTCAACCACAGGGTAAGCCGACCGACATTGATCTAGATGACGAGGCGCTGCTGGCAAAGACCAGGGATGACTTTTCGCAAGAACCGGAATTCGGCTCCTATGCCGATTGGCAGGAAGCAATGCGCCGTAGGCTGGCCGGCTAGCATACGCGTTTGTTATGCAATAGAAGGTTGGTGTGTTCTGCGAAGTTCCAGGTCTGCATCGCGCCGATGGCGAAGTTATCTAATTGATCGAGGGAAATGGTTGGCATACGGTTGTTGTTAAAGCCATCGCGGAAGGTAAGCCGGTGCAGACAGTCGCGGGCGGTTCTGACTTTTGTGGTCTTATCCTTCGACAGCGTCCTTGAAGCGCTGGAGGGTCTCGATCTGTTCATCGAAGGTTGGCAACCGATACATTGGATAGAGCATAACCATCTGCGCCCCAAGTCGACGCCATCCGTCAGCGGCTTCGGCCCATAGTTGTGGATCGGCTTCATGCATGCGTAGCCACCCTTCCAGCCCGAATGTTAATGGATCGCGATCAAAGGCCTTCAGATGAGCATGCAGGTCAGAAAGTTTTGCTTCGGCCTGTTCATCTGGCGGCATGATGGGCATCCAACCATCACCAATCCGTGCGGCGCGCTTAACGACGGCGTCTGACGATCCGCCAAACCAGATTGGAATTGGCTGCTGCACAGGTCGTGGAACGATGTTGACCTCTTGGAGATCGTGAAAACGGCCGGAATAGGTCACGAGGTCTTCTGTCCACATTCTGCGAAGGACTTCAACCTGTTCTTCTTGACGAGCACCTCGGGTCTTCCAATCCGCGTCCAGTGAGGCATATTCGATGTGGTTCCAGCCAACCCCTATACCAAGCCTAAGTCTTCCTTCGCTCAGGATATCGGCCTCTGTGGCTTGCTTGGCGACCACTCCCGTCTGCCGTTGAGGTAGAATTAATACGCCACTGGAGAGCTTGATCGATTTTGTTACGGCAGCAAGAAAGGTCAGGGTCGTGAAGGTTTCGTGAAACGGATCGGTCTCGTTGTAGAGCGGCGTCCAGCCGTCCCGTCCCGTAGCGCCGAAGACATGGTCAGGTACCTCGATATAGGCATATCCAAGATCCTCGGCGGCTTGTGCCCAGTCGCGGATCTTTACAGGATCACCGCCAATATCCCGCGTTGGAAAAATTGCATTCAATTGCATCTAAGGCACCATAGTTTGCGAAAAGAAAATTACAAAAATTTGAGGTTTCTAGCACGAGTTTTATCTCCATGCATAACCTAACGGTCGTTGGATTAAATCTTTATCGGAACAAATTATTCGAAGACGCTGATTTCTAAAATTTCTCTAGAGCAGCAACATAAGGATAGGTGCTTGTGACGTGGCGTAGAAGCCGCTAATTGCGATCGACAATTGAAGGATCTTCCATATGACGATGGATGACCTCTTCGATTGTGGTTAAATCATCTGACATTTACCTTGCTCCCCCTTCCAGACTGAATTTGGCCATTTGATTCTACTTTTTCAGTTTAAACTGGACCGGCACACGTACTTTCGACCGATACGGAATGCCGGCTCGTCTCGCCGCTTTGAACCGCCATTTTTGAACAGTCTTCCGCGCTGATCTGTCCAGCACGCCATAGCCGCTGCTCATCGCTATGCCTACCAGACCGGCCTTGCCCGAAGGCAAGACTTCAACATCAAGGATGACACGGCCTTGCCAGCCCCGTCGTACTGCACGGGCTGGATATCGCGGTGTTGGATTTCCAGGCAATTGCGCCGCCTCGCCAATACCTTCGGGTCCAATTTTTGTTGTCGTTTCCAGTCCACCTCGTGCAATCGAAGCAATGCCATCCCCTTCCGGCGCGCTCGCGCCCTTCGTTTGTACTTCTGCGGGAAGACCAGCCTGAACACCGCGAATTTTGTCTTCGTTGCCTTGCTTAACCAGAGTTCTCCCAACATCTTCCAGAATAGTCTGTTGTGGTGGTCCATCATTCTTCGACGACAATGGCGCCTGTTGGATTTTCGATTGCGAGGGTGGTTTGGGGCGGGGTCGTGGTACCGGGATATTGGCCGTCCAGTGCTGTACGCGGTCACGTTTCCGGCGATCCATGCTTTGTTGAAGTGTTCTCGGTGCTGGTATTAGAAAATCAGCGGACTTCGGTTTAGGAAAAGCGGTCACCAGTTTCGACGCAGCGGAGACGTCAATCAAAATTTTGCCGGTAGGCAGCACCGGTGCTACGACCGTGGGTATTGATGGCCCTTCGATCTCATCCGGCTGTGTCCCTGGGATAATTTCATCGATGTCATCGATCA
>CAJWZI010000120.1 GCA_913049615.1 uncultured Alphaproteobacteria bacterium
AAGAGCTTTTCGGCCGCATAGCGGCCAAAGAATTAGAAAGAAAACGTTTACCAGCATTCGCCCGCCGGCGATTGGAAAAAAAATTTAAATCATTATCTAAATTTTTTCTACCTATCTATCTATAATTAATACGAAATTTAAAATTCATTGCCACGTAAGCAAATAAGCTAAGCATGATACCAGGTTGTCGGGCTAGTCGGCCGCCTGGAACCTCTGCCCCAATTACTTTTTTTCGCCGCAACCGCCGAACCCCAACACCGGATGATTGGCCCAGACAGTTAGATCAACCCAGCCAAGGGTGACGAGGGATCTGCGTATCGTTTTTTGGGCATCCGGCCCGCCAGATAGGCCTCCCGGCCCGCAACCACGGCATGTTTCATAGCTCGGGCCATACGGATGGGGTCCTGTGCCTCAGCTATCGCAGTGTTCATCAACACACCGTCACAGCCCAATTCCATAGCGATAGTCGCATCGGAGGCGGTTCCCACACCAGCATCTACGATAACCGGTACGGAGGCATTTTCGATGATGACCCTGATGTTAACTGGATTTTGCACGCCCAGTCCCGAACCAATTGGCGCGCCAAGGGGCATGATGGCGCAACAGCCTATATCTTCCAGAACCTTCGCCTGAATAGGATCATCGGAGCAATAGACCATCACCTGGAAGCTCTCCTTGATTAGCATCTCTGCAGCACGAATGGTTTCAGGCATGTTGGGATAAAGGGTTTGCTGATCGCCCAAGACCTCCAATTTTACTAGATCCCAGCCACCGGCTTCTCGAGCTAGCCGCAGCGTACGCACTGCGTCCTCGCCGGAGAAACAGCCTGCCGTGTTAGGCAGATAGATGTATTTCTTGGGATCCACATGATCGACCAGCATTTCCTGACCTGGATCGGTCAGGTTGACCCGGCGTACGGCGACCGTAACCATTTGGGCTCCTGCCGCCTCGGCCGCCCGGCGGTTCTGGTCATAGGATTCGTACTTCCCGGTTCCGATGATTAGCCGGGACGTCATCATACGTCCAGCCACGGTCCAGCTATCGTCGTCCGAATCACCATCCTGATCGTTTAGCGCATCGCCGCCACCGATAAAGTGTACGATCTCCAATCGGTCCCCGTCGGAAACTAGGGTTTTGTCATACGCGGATCGGGGCACTATCTCCAGATTGTGTTCCAGAGCAATTTTGCGTGCGTCCAACCCAAGATCGCGCAACAGAACCGTCACAGTAATTGGGGAAGGTATTTCGCGGTTTTCACCATTAATCACAACGGACATAGCCTACCGTTCCTCGCGCGCCTACGATAATACAAAACTCTTAGAATTATGGGGAGGCGGAACCCGCCTTGCAACCGGGGTAAAAAAATATTCTGCCCGACTTCACCGCCGGCGGGCGTATCTGGCTTCCCTATTCAATAACGTGGCAGTATATAGGCGATGGTTCTGTTGCCATCGGTGGAATCCTATGCCCACAAAAATTCTAGTCCTTCACGGCCCAAATCTCAATTTGCTGGGGACCCGTGAGCCTGATGTCTATGGTCACGAAACACTTGATGGAGTGAACGCTTCAATTCAAACAAAGGCAAACGAGTTAGGCATCACAGTTGATTGTCGGCAATCCAACGGAGAAGGCGAATTAGTGACCTGGATACAGCAGGCCCGTGGTGATGCTGCCGCCATCGTCATAAACGCAGGCGCTTACACACATACTTCCATCGCCATTGCCGATGCCCTTCGGGCAGTGGAGTTGCCGATCTATGAAGTACATCTATCCAATATTTACCAACGCGAGAACTTCCGACATCACTCCTATATCTCCGATCTAGCAGTAGCTGTAATTTGCGGTCTTGGGCCGGATGGGTATCTATACGCCCTAACAGCAGCAGCAAAAGAGACCACTTAAAGGCGGAAGAAAGGCATAACAACCATGGCGAAGACCGAGGTCGACAAAAATCTGATTCGCGAGCTCGCTGCGCTTATGGATGAGACCGGATTATGTGAGATCGAGATTGGGCGCCCCGACGAACGGATGCGTCTGGTTCGCCCTACCTCTCCCATTGCGGCCGCAGTTCCCATATCGGCACCAACACAACCTACCGCGCCTGCCTCGCCGAGCTCTGCGTCGGTGCAAGACAGCGATTTATCTTCACACCCCGGCGCTGTGTCCTCGCCTTTGGTGGGCACCGCCTATTACTCCCCCTCACCTGAGGCACCGCCCTTCGTCAACATAGGTGACCGGGTTTCCACTGGGCAAACTCTACTGGTGATAGAGGCTATGAAGACCTTCAATGAAATACCGGCGCCAAACTCTGGGGTCGTGAAGCAGATCCTGTTCGAAAACGCTACGCCAGTCGAATTCGGCGATGTCCTGATGATCGTCGAATAAGCCGGCGATGTTTGAGAAGGTCCTTATCGCTAATCGCGGAGAGATCGCCCTTCGTCTACATCGCGCCTGTCGGGAAATGGGAATTCGCACCGTAGCAGTCCATTCGACCGCGGATGCAGACGCCATGCATGTACGTTTAGCGGATGAAGCTGTTTGTATCGGCCCGCCATCCGCCATAGAAAGCTACCTGAATATTCCCACAATCCTTGCAGCAGCCGAGATCACCGGTAGCGATGGCATACACCCCGGATACGGGTTCCTATCCGAGAATGCCGATTTCGCCCAAATTGTTGAAGAACACGGTTACACCTTCATTGGCCCATCGGAACAACATATCAAGATCATGGGAGATAAAATTCAGGCCAAAAAGACCGTACGGGAGTTGGGCATAAAGGTGGTGCCTGGCAGCGACGGCGCCATCACCGATCCAGAGGAAGCCAGGGCACTCGCCGATGACATGGGCTACCCGGTATTGATCAAGGCGGCATCAGGTGGCGGAGGACGTGGCATGAAGGTGGTGCATCAGGCTAGCGAAATCAAAACTTCGCTGGAAGCCGCCCGTACAGAATGCAAGGCAGCCTTCAACGATGATGCTGTATATATCGAGAAATACCTGAAAAATCCCCGCCATATTGAGGTGCAAATTATGGGTGACGGCACCGGCAAGGTGATCCATCTGGGGGAACGGGACTGCTCCCTACAACGGCGCAACCAAAAAGTTCTGGAAGAGGCGCCCTCACCCGCTCTTAACGCCGCCACGCGCACCAACATCGGGCAGGTAGTAGTCGATGCGCTATCCAAGATAAAATACACGTCGCTCGGCACGGTCGAATTTCTGTATGAAGAAGGTGAATTCTATTTCATCGAGATGAATACCCGTCTGCAGGTAGAGCATCCCGTTACCGAGGCCATTACCGGTATCGATCTAGTACGGGAACAGATCCGCATCGCGGCCGGGGCGCCGTTGTCTTTCGATCAAAAAGATATCCGCTTTTCAGGCCACGCTATTGAATGCCGCATTAACGCAGAACATCCCAAGACTTTTGTTCCCTCGCCCGGACAGGTTGGCGATTTTCATGCACCGGGTGGCTTGGGGGTTCGCGTCGACTCTGGTCTTTACGCCGGATATCGTATTCCTCCCTACTATGATAGCCTGATTGCTAAGCTAGTGGTCCATGGCGCCACCCGAAATGATTGCCTGATGCGACTTAACAGGGCGCTAGGCGAGTTTGTCATAGATGGAATTGAGGTTAATATTCCATTGCACAGAGACTTGATCCAACAGCAGAATTTCATTGACGGCGATTATCATATTCATTGGCTGGAACAATTTCTCGATCAGCGCGAATAAGTAAAGAGACGGAGCAGTTAACGACATGAGCGATAACTTCACCGACGCGGCTTTTGAAATTGGTGACAAAGGTATCGCCGTCTTCACCATGAACCGGCCAGATGTCTTGAACGCTCTGACACCGGGTTTGAAGGATGATTTCATTCGTATGCTCGAACTGGTGCAAGGCAATGACGATGTAAATGCTTTAATCCTGACCGGCACAGGCCGCGCCTTCTGCGCAGGTGGCAACGTCAAGGGAATGGGCGGTTCCAAACAGGCCCAACCCGAATTGGCCCGCTCCAGAATGATGAAAATGCATGAATGGCTGGTGCGTCTGCACAATCTGGATTGCCCAGTGATTGCGGCGGTAAATGGCTTGGCCTTTGGCGGCGGTCTAGCCCTGGCGCTGCAGGCTGATTTTGTTCTCGCCGCTGAAGACGCGACCTTTTCTTCTGTTTTCGGGCGGATTGGTCTGGTGCCAGACATGGCAGTATTATACACCCTACCCCGTGCTGTCGGCATGCAGCGGGCCAAAGAATTGATGTACACCGCTCGTTCCATAACCGCCAAAGAGGCAGAGGATATGGGCATGCTCTACGGCGTTTTTACCTCGAACGAACTAATGCCCGCCGCCATGGAGCTGGCCAGCCGTCTGGCACAGGGTTCAAAATCGGCAATCGGTCTGACAAAAAAAATTGTTAATCGCAGCTTTCAATCGGATTACGCGACCATGGCCGAGCTCGAGTCCGATGGCCAGGCAATACTTTTTTCTACAGAATTTCATAAGGAAGCCGTGCGCCGTTTTCAAAGCAAGGAGCCGCCTCTTTATAATTGGGACAAAATGGGCGAGTCGAACAGCTAACATTTTAGAGGATTACCTAGGGGGATGAAGATTACCCCGGACATTGTCCTCAAGGCATACGCCACGGGCGTGTTTCCGATGTCGGATGGGCGGGATGATCGCAAAATATTTTGGGTCGATCCGGAAAATCGGGGCATTCTGCCTCTAGATAATTTTCATCTGCCACGCCGCATGCACCGGATAGTTCGAACGGATCAATTTCAGATCCGGACCGATACTGCGTTCGCAGAAGTAATGGATGCCTGCGCGGCGCCGGCCTCGGGTCGCTGGACGACCTGGATTAATCATGAGATTCAGGAGCTATTTCTCGATCTGCATGAACGTGGCTTTGCCCACTGCGTTGAAACATGGGCCAATGACGAATTAGCTGGCGGCCTGTACGGCATCGCCTTGGGCGGCGCCTTTTTTGGAGAAAGCATGTTCAGTCGGTGCAACAATGCTTCGAAGGTGGCGCTGATTCACCTGGTGGGACGGCTAAAACTAGGTGGCTTTATTCTGTTGGATACCCAGTTTATCACCAATCATCTGATCCAATTCGGTGCCGTTGAGATTACCCGCGCTGCCTATCATTCCCGATTGGCTTCGGCTTTATCCGTGGTGGGCGATTTCAACCTTTCAGGCAAATCTTTAACCTCCGCCACTGTGCTACAATCGATCACCCAAACGTCATAAACTGAGTGTTCCAAAGCTGATAACGCTGGCGACGACGCGAACATCCACCCTGCGAACAACTGCTGTCGCCCACCTTTGCCAGGGAGCACTTCATCAATTTCCAAAAATACCGCTACTTCTGGAGTTTCCTCGGGTGGTCGCTTGCGGCAAGTTTGAGCAACAATGCGCAGCGTTCCAAATTTCACTTCTTTACCCAGGGGCAATTCGAAAGTTGTTATTCGGGCCGTAATTTTATCTAGCCCCCGCAGGAGCACGCCTCTGGCCAAGTCCGTTTGGGCGAACGATGAGTAACACAAGAAGGCTAGGCTAAGCAGTAACGCTAGGGGTGCCAGTCCCCAACACCGTCTCATCGAACTACCGTTCTAATCCGACTTTGCTCCGCCGCCACTGCCAGAATTGTAAATAGCTTTACCGATTAGTTCCGTCAAATCGACAGTCCCTTGGATAAATCGAATGTCATCGCCAGCCTCTAGATAATCTTCCGACAGGCCGGGGTCAATGAACAAATATTTGGCTCCCCCAGTAAGCCATCCGCCTGGATCATGATGGCCGAATCATCCGGCAGCCAAACATCTGATGCAAGTGATGATTACAGGACTGCCAAAAATTCATCAGAATCCATGGATTGATGCGTAACAGTCCCTACCTTGA
>CAJWZI010000121.1 GCA_913049615.1 uncultured Alphaproteobacteria bacterium
AGATCACGGGTCGCGTCGTTTAGGGCATTCGCATATATCAGTGCCAGCTCATCGGCGTCATCGCCCCTGGCTTGCATACTGTCGCGAATATTGTCATCACAAAGATAGGCGTACGAAATGTCATCCAGTTGCAAATAGCTGCAACCCTGCTGCACCAAATCCGCCAGTTCCGCCCGATAAGCAGCAGCTAGGTCATCCCAAAATTCCGCCAAATCAGGATAAACGTTGAGGGAAATGCCCTCCCGTCCAGCTCGAAAATGCGCCATGCTGGGGCCCGGTACGGTAAATTTAGCGGTTCGGTCGGTTAGCTCATTCAGATAGGTGAAATGGTCGATCATAACCGGATTATTCCGCACCAGCTTGTCGGTGATCATGGCACGGGGCGGCTGTTCATCGCTGCCCTTGAAAGTACCTTTGTCCAGAGGTTTGCCTAATTCAAAGCCATCGAACCCGCTCAGAAAATCAAAATGCCACCAAGTCCGGCGATATTCGCCATCCGTTATGCCTTGAAGGCCAATTTCTTCCTGCAGCGCCACGACGTCACGTATGTAACGGTTCTCCTCCTCTCTCAATGCATCGCGACTAATAATGCCTTTAGCTGCTTTGGCACGAACCGCCTTCAGCGGATCCGGGCGCAAGAGACTGCCCACATGATCGGCGCGAAACGGGGGCTCGGTTCGCATACTCAAAACAGTCTCCTACGATCTATCGCTATCGAGAACAGCTTCAACGTCAGCCGGATCCAACGCGAATTCGATACCAGCTCGTTCCTGTTGTAAAATCATGGCACTACGAGAATCCCAATCAGCCCAACCTCGGCCAAGGGCCTCTGTCATATCCGCCACCGTGGCATTGATCAAACGCATTGGCACCCCAAATTCACGCCCCACCTCGGCAGCTAAGCTGACATCTTTGTGCGCTAGCTTCAGGGCAAAATCTGCCGGCTCGTACTGATTGATTAAGTAATGATCCGCAAGACTATCGAACGTTCTCTGACGACCGCGCGCACCTTGGCGTACCGCTTCCCACAGAGCCAGAGGCTCCACGCCCGCCTTCACCCCCATCGAAAAAACCTCGGCCAGGGCCGTTTGAATGGCATAACCGGCGGCATTGTGTACCAGCTTAGCTATCGCACCCGCGCCGATTGGTCCGATATAGCGAACCTGATCGCCCAAAGCATCCAGGGCTGCGCGATTGGCATTGAAAATTGCCTCGTCACCGCCGACCCAGATTGCCAGCTTGCCGGAAATCGCGCCCTTCGGCCCACCACTCACAGGTGCATCGAAACAATGCAGTCCCTTTTCCGCCATGACGCCATGAATTTTTCGGATCATGGTAGGCGAATTGGTGGACAGATCGAATAATACCGAACCTGACGACATGCCTGCGACAAGACCATCAGTTTGATCCAACGCCACCGCCTCTACTTCTGGCGGGCCTGGCAAAGACGTGAGAATAACGTCAGACCCCGTCGCTAGTTCCCGGGGCGTATCCGCCCATTTGGCACCTGCTGCTAATTGGGGTTCTGCCACCTGGCGGCGGATGTCGTTCACAGTGACGTCAAAGCCTGCCTTAATGATATTTGTAGCGAATGAGCCACCCATAGTGCCCAATCCGATAAATCCGATCTTCACCATAGCCTAGTCCTGACCCTCCAAAACTTCCAAAGCCACGCGGCCAGCATTCACGGCTGTAGGCCAACCAGAATAAAACGCCAGATGAGTTATCAGGCCGTATAATTCTTCCTTGGTGACACCGTTTTCGATCGCCCGCACCATGTGTCCCTTTAATTCCTGGGTCCGATACAGGGCAATGAGCACGGCCACCGTTGCTAGGCTGCGGTCCCGCTTGGACAATTCGGGTTGCTCCCAAACATCGCCAAATAGTACCTCGTCGCGCAACTTGCCCAGCTGTGGGATAAGGTCATAGGGGGTCTTCTTGTCGGTCATGGTCAATCCTCCTAGTTGGTTATTTCAAATTTTGTCATCCTTTGGCGGCACGTCTAATCGGACCACCACGTCCTGCAATTCGGGACGTGGTGCAGGGTAGCGTTGCATGACTAGCGGGTCGTGGCCGGGCACGATATGGCAATTATCGGGGGCCAAGGCGCGTAACTTGCGGTAGCTCTCTAGCATCTGGAACAAATCCTCATGCGTCAGAAAAGCGGTTTCCTGCTCAAAACTCTCGTAATAATGCGCCACATCAGAGGCCAAAACCACCGGCCCCCGCGGACTTCTGACACGAACAGCCTGCATTCCTCGGGTATGGCCCGGCAAATGATGCACTGTGACACCGGGGGCGATTGCCTCCTCTCCATCATGAAAGATGACCCTGTCACCGTAGGTTAATCGCACCATATCAATCACATCCTCTAAGCGGAAGGAATGTCGCAGCGAGGGATGTGTCATGGCGCGGCCAGTGACCAGAGCCATCTCGGTATCTTGAATGTGAAATTGTGCCTTGGGAAATTGCTCTAAATTGCCAGCGTGGTCGTAATGCATGTGGGTAATGATAACGTCCTCGACTTCCTTAGCGTCCACATCAAGCAAGGCCAGACCTTCCGTGGGCGATCTCAAATAAGTGCGACCCCGGCGCTCCCCTTCCCCCCGCCCAAAGCCGACGTCGACCACAATGGTCCGCAGATGATTTCGGATGACCCAGATGAAATAATCCATAGCCAAGGGAGCGTCGTGTGGATCGCCGTGTACGAAGATTGAGCCCCTCTGGCCCATGCGCTCGCCATACTTAATAGCGAAAATTTCATAGCGGTCATCGTCCATGGCGCTTATTCCCTTTCACATTTGCGGTTTAATGTAACATTGTCGCAAATTTGAGGTGATCCGAATGCGAATTATTATCTACGGTGCTGGTGGCATAGGCGGCGTCATTGGCGCGCAGTTATTCCAGGGTGGAATTGATACCATTCTGATTGCCCGTGGGGACCATTTAAGAGTTATTCAGAAAAACGGATTATTTTACCGTACGCCGCACCAAGATATCGCTCTGCCCATACCAGTGGTGGATCATCCCAGCAAGATTGAATTCCGGGAAAATGATGTCGTCATGCTGACCATGAAATCGCAGCACACAGAGACGGCTTTGGACGATTTACGTGCCGCTGCCGGTGACTGGGTCCCCGTTTTCTGCTGCCAGAACGGCGTCGCAAACGAACGCATGGCTGCGCGGCGCTTTGAAAACGTACATGCCCAACTGGTCTACCTCCCAGCCACCCAATTAGAGCCAGGTAAAGTCGTCACTCACGCTGCGGCGACCATTGGAGTGCTGGATGCCGGTGTCTACCCCGAAGGCAATTGCAAGTTAGTAGATGAGGTCACCACGGCTTTGAATGAAAACGGGTTTTCCGCTCGGCCGAATCCCACCGTGATGAGATTCAAATACGGAAAGTTGATTATGAATCTAGGAAACGCCTTGGCAGCCGTCGCCCCGCCTGGTGACGAGACCAAAGAAATTCGGTCGCAATTACGGACCGAGGCAGAAACCTGCTTTGCCATCGCAGGCATCGACTGCGCTAGCCCCGAGGAGGGAAAAGTGCGCCGAGGCAACTTAATGAAACAAAGCAGCGTCGCCGGCCAGGACCGGGTCGCCGGATCGTCCTGGCAAAGTCTTGCGCGTGGCACGGGTAATATTGAGACGGATTTCCTAAACGGAGAGATCGTGCTCTTGGGACGCCTGCACGGCATTCCTACGCCCGCAAATCTCACCCTGCAACGCCTCGCCAACCACCTAGCCAGCGGCGGCGGTCCGCCGCAAAGCATTCCTTTAGCCGAAGTACAAAGACAAATAGAAGACGCTCACTAGTAAACTACTCCCATACTAATGAGTGACATCCAATGCATATGCCCACGCCCACGCCCGGCGTAATAAAAACAAGTCAGGCCAATGGGCGCTAATCAGCGAGAAGGAGCAGTCTGCAGTAGGTTATTTAAACCATGGCAATGAAAACTGTCGGTCATGCCACCCCTGACGGGACCAGCACTTCTACCACCGTAAAATTGGCACGCCCTAGAACGCCAGGGATTGGTTTCTGAAATTTACACCGGATTAAGCGCCAAATTTCGGTGGGCGCTTTTCTAGAAAGGCGCGCACCCCTTCGCGTGCATCATCCGAAAGGATTAAAGTTGCCTGAGTCCTCTGTTCGAAATCAAGTACAGTATCCAGTGAAGCGCCCACAGCATTATAAACGCCTCGTTTTATGGCGGCGATGGCCTGAGGGGGACCGCTGGCGAGGCGTTCAGCGAAGGCCTGAACATTGTCCATAAAGCCGTCCGAAGAAAAAATATGGTTAAGCAATCCCAAACGGTATGCCTCTTCCGCCTTAACGCGTTCGCCGGTCATCATCAGTTCCATCGACTTGGCGGCACCCACCAGGCGAGTTAGCGATTCGAAACCACCCCAGTCGGGGACTAATCCAATTTTTACGAAGCTTTCTGAAAACAGTGTTTTCTCGCAGCCCAGGCGCATATCGCATGCTAAGGCCATGTTCATTCCACCCCCCGCTGCCGGCCCGTTGATAGCTGCAATTACAGGTTGCGGCATTGTGCGCAATTTTTTGACAACTTTTTCCACGGTCCCCAAAAGATTTGTGAAGCCAGACGTGTCATTATTTTCCTGCCACTGACCCATAGCCTCTATATCACCGCCCGCACAAAAGGCCCGACCAGCGCCAGTAATGACAACACAGCGGACATCCAGGTCCTCAGCGTAGGCGGTAAGCTTTTCCAGCAGGACATCACGCATATTGCCCGCAAGCGCATTCATCGCCTCGGGCCTGTTTAGCGTGATCGTGGCAACGCCGTTCGTCATATCAAACAAAAAATGGGTTTCACTCATCGTCTCTCTCCAACAAATCTTCCCTTGGCCTATCGCAAACCGACCAATCCAGCAAGACAAGCTAGTATTTGCGACGACATGGAGATCCGAAGGGAACATCCGCGCCGATCTGCAAGGCCATCATAATTACGGCATCATAAATTTTGTGATCCACATCTTCTATCTTGACGGAGATTGATCACCCTATTGGAATACCCTAGCCACCTTTGCTTCGGGCGGCTAATAATACACAACCCGACAGTGCAGGAGAGAACCCATGAGCGCCGTTAGCGTTATTGCCGTTATCACAACCAATTCTGGCCAAAGAGAAACTATTCTAGAGGCATTCCGTGCCAATATGCCTGCCGTTCATGCCGAAGACGGCTGTATCGAATATTTTCCTACCATTGACGCCGAGGGTATGGGCAGTTTTCAGACACCCTTTGGCGAGGACACATTTGTCGTAATCGAAAAGTGGGCTAGCAAGGAACATTTGATGGCCCATGCCGCATCCCCGCATATGAAGGAGTATGCTTCAAAAACGAAGGACTTAATCGCTGACAGGACCATTCACGTCTTGTCGTCGGCGTCGTAAACCTCGCAACATGCCGAAGATCGAGGGTTTTACACCAAGGGATTGGACCGTACATCCGTCAAACATACCAGCTGATTACAAGTCAGCACCATTGCGGGCGCCGACAAAACCACTGGTCATATTTCCACAAAGCTTGACTGAGCTGACGGGACCAATATTTGGGCAAGACGCCGTAGGGAAACTTGACCATGACCTAACCAAGAACGCCGTTGAATCTGGAGAACCGCATGGAGAGCGGATTATCGTCACGGGCACTGTGCGAGATGAAGACAGCAACCCTATTCCTGACATATTGCTAGAGGTCTGGCAGCCCAATGCGGCCGGACGCTACGACCATGCCGACGATCAGCATGACGCGCCCCTCGACCCCAATTTTCTGGGTGCTGGACGCTGCGTCACTGACCAGGAGGGGCGTTATCGTTTCATCACTATCAAACACGGCGCCTATCCGTGGGGGAACCACTACAACGCCTG
>CAJWZI010000122.1 GCA_913049615.1 uncultured Alphaproteobacteria bacterium
CTGTTCCCCCTGTTCGTCGCCATTCATGCCAAGCCCCTGTTTTAAATTTAGGCAACTATAACGTATAGACAGCACGGAACTAGTTTAGGTATATCATAATTGAAGTGGCATCTCCGGGACCCAGGCGCCGTTGACTTCCATGCATGCTCAACGTATACAGCGCGCTTGATTTTGGCCCCGCCGGGCCTGTTATTTCTGGTAGCAAATTGATGGAGGTTGAGGGGTGAAACGCACCTACCAACCAAGTAGACTGGTTCGCAAACGCCGGCATGGCTTTCGTCAACGTATGTCGACAGTCGGTGGTCGCCGGCTTTTGGCCAAACGGCGGTCTAGGGGCCGTAAGAAACTCTCGGCATAGGATGATACCGGCCCGCTATACTGGGTCTGGCGGATTGATGTGTGACGATATGAAGCGCGATGATTTGACCCTCGTGCGTCTGAAAAGGCGCGTGGAATTTATACGCATCGCCCGATCCGGCCGGGGCCACGTCACCCCTGGTCTTGTTTTGCAAGTAGCACGCCAAGACAAAGCAAATGCAGACCTTTCGGAACAGACCCTAGGCATTGGGTTCACCGCCAGCAAAAAGGTCGGCAATTCCGTCGCCCGTAATCGTGTCAAACGCCGGCTGCGTGCGGCCGTCCAAGAGGTGATGCATCTTCGCGCCGCCGCAAACCAGGACTATGTCGTAATCGGACGGGCGGCGACTGTCGACCGGCCATTCGGGGATTTAAAGGCCGATCTGATTACGGCCCTGGACCGGACGAAAAACCTCGTGAACCGCTGCTGCGGGGTCATTGAATGAGATTTTTAATTACTCATACCTTGTGCGGCCTGATCTTAATCTATCGGTACAGCTTGGCGATTTTGTTAGGGGGACAGTGCCGATATTTGCCCACGTGTTCCCACTATGGATTGGAAGCTTTACAAGTACATGGCCCGTTTAGGGGCGGTTGGTTAACCCTGCACCGGCTAGCGCGCTGCCATCCCTGGAGCAGTCACGGATACGATCCCGTTCCCGCTCCCCATCATTCCGTCAACAAAGTACCAGCACATCTGGAAAATCTATAAAGCGATCTGCATGTCCGACCAACGTAACCTCATAATCGCCATAGCCTTGTCCCTGGCTATTCTGCTGGGCTTCCAATTCTTTGTCGAAGCGCCGCAGCAAGAACGTCAAGACGAGACATTAGAAAAGCAGATGCAAGAGCAGGCAAAACAGGGCAGCGACGGCGCCATCACTCCTGCGGCCCCTGGCGCTGTTGCCGACGGCAAATCGACGGCTGGCAATGTTGTGCCCGGCGCAATGTCTAATGCCGCCAGCTTAGCTGCAAACCGCGCCGCAGCGTTGAAGCTGTCGGCGCGGGTGGTGATTGACAGCAAACGCCTTGGTGGAAGCATCGCCTTGAAAGGCGGCCGGATTGATGATCTGACCATGCTGGACTACAAGGAAACCATCGAAGAAGGTAGCCCAGCGGTCACCCTGTTATCACCTCACCGCGCACCAAACCCATATTTCGGTCAATTCGGCTGGGTTCCCCAGGACAGTCTCAAAGTCCCGGGCGGCGATACTCTTTGGACAGCTAACCATAAATCGTTAACTCCTGGTCGCCCGCTGACTTTGAGCTGGAGAAATCCAGACGGCGTACTATTCATCCAGACCATAGAAATTGACAATAATTTCATGCTGACCGTAACCCAAAAGGTGGAGAACTATTCGGCAAAGCCAATTTCCTCCCACCCCTACGGCCGTATTGTGCGCACAGACACGCCGAACACTTTGGGATTCTATATTCTTCACGAAGGTCCAATTGGGGTCTTCAACGACACTCTCAAGGAAGTCGACTACGATGACCTTCACGAAGCCCCGGCCAATACGACGAACAGCACTGGCGGCTGGATCGGAATTACCGACAAATACTGGCTGACAGCATTAATCCCAGAACAAAAAACGAGTTACATCGGCGCCTTCCGGCACAGTCGACCGAACAAAACAGACACCTACCAAGCCGATTTCATGGTGCAGGTACCACAAGTCGTGGCGCCTGGCGCCACGGCGCAGAGTGTCAGCCATTTTTTTGCCGGGGCCAAGGAAGTACACCTGCTGGACAGATACGAAAAACAACTTGGGATCGCTCGATTTGATTTGGCCGTGGATTTCGGCTGGTTCTATTTTCTGACCAAACCATTGTTTTTTGTTTTGGATTACTTTTTCAAACTACTCGGTAACTTTGGATTAGCCATCTTGCTCCTGACCGTTTGCGTCAAATTGATCTTTTTCCCCTTGGCCAATAAATCCTACAAGGCCATGAGCAAGATGAAGGGGTTGCAGCCCGAAATGACCAAGCTGCGGGAACGCCACGGCGCTGACAGGCAGAAGATGAACCAGGAGATGATGGCCATGTACAAGCGGGAAAAGGTTAATCCCGCCTCTGGCTGTTTGCCGATCATTGTGCAGATCCCGGTGTTCTTTGCCCTGTACAAAGTGATGTTTGTGACCATCGAAATGCGTCATCAGCCCTTCTTTGGCTGGATCCATGATCTATCGGCTCCAGATCCCATGTACATCCTAACCCTCTTTGGCGCCGTGCCCTGGGATATTCCCCAATTCCTGATGATCGGCATCTGGCCCATCTTTATGGGTGCCAGCATGTATTTTCAACAGTTGCTGAACCCGCAGCCCGCCGATCCCGTTCAGGCCAAAATATTCCTCTTCATGCCCCTGTTTTTCACCTTCCTGCTGGGCAGCTTCCCCGCGGGCCTAGTGATCTATTGGACTTGGAACAATATTCTCTCGGTCAGTCAGCAATGGGTCATCATGAGGCGCATGGGTGTCGCGATTAATCCAACCTAAATGGACGAGGCCACATCCATTGAGCTGGAGGTGGGACGGCTGCTCTTTGCCCAGACCTGCGATTTCGTCATGGGCGTTCGCACGGAGGTGGACCTGCCGCCGGTGGAGCTGCCCGAGGTAGCCTTCGCTGGACGATCCAATGTTGGCAAATCCAGTCTGCTTAACGCCCTGACCAATCGCCGTACGTTGGCACGGACTTCGAACACTCCGGGCCGCACCCGCGAAGTCAATTTTTTCCGCCTTGGCGGGCGGCTAATGCTTGTCGATCTGCCCGGCTATGGCTATGCCCGCGCCGGCAAGGAAGAAATTGCCCGCTGGAACGAGTTGATTGGAGATTACCTGCGCGGCCGCGGCAATCTGCTCCGGGTTTACCTTTTGATTGATGCCCGACGGGGTATTGGCGCCCCAGATCGCAAAGTCATGGAACTATTGGACAAGGCAGCGGTGGTCTATCAGGTCGTGCTGACCAAGATCGACAAAGTAAAGCCTGGCCCACTAGGCAAGGTTCAGGCCGCAACCGAGGCGGAACTGAAACGGCACGGGGCGGCATATCCTGAGATATTGGCAACTTCATCCAAAAATAAAATCGGCCTGGAATTACTCCGCGCGACCGTCGCGACCCTAGCGGAAGAAGATCGAGTGAGTTATATGCAGGGCCCATGACCGATACACAACAAGATGAACAACTGCACACCGTCCGCACCCTGGCCGAAGCCCTGCCCTATATGCGCCGCTTCACTGGCCAGACCTTTGTCATCAAGTATGGCGGCCACGCTATGGGTGATGCCCAGTTGGCGGAAAAATTCGCTCGCGACGTGGTTCTGATGAAACAGGTTGGAATCCATCCCGTAGTGGTCCATGGCGGTGGACCTCAAATCGGCGCCATGCTGGACCGGTTGAAGATCAAAAGCTCGTTTATTGACGGCCTTCGCGTCACGGACAGCGAAACCGTGGACATAGTCGAAATGGTGCTGTCGGGATCCATCAACAAGTCCGTGGTCACTGCCATCAACAGTGCCGGCGGCACGGCTGTGGGTATCTCGGGCAAGGACGGGCGTCTG
The DNA here is from genome assembly GCA_913049615.1 of uncultured Alphaproteobacteria bacterium. The sequence goes on from CAJWZI010000122.1 coordinate 3,914, forward strand.
ATCGAGGCGGCAAAACTTCAACGCACCACACGTGATCCAGACAGCAATATTGAAAAAGTTCTGGACTTGGGTTTCGTAGGCGAGCCGGTGAACATCAATCCCAAACTGTTGGAGACTTTCGCACGATCTGACTTGATCCCAGTCATCGCTCCCATCGGTGTGGGCGACGGCGGCGAAACCTACAACATCAATGCAGATACTGCCGCAGGAAAAATCGCAGCGACGTTGCAGGCAGCCAAACTGGTCATGTTGACCGATATCGCCGGCGTCCTAGACGGAAATGGCGAGCTAATTTCCAGAATGACGCCAAAACGGGCCGACGAACTGCGTCGAGACGGTATCATAAAAGGCGGCATGATCCCCAAGCTGGAAACCTGCCTGAACGCCGTTGCCAACGGCGTAGGCGCCGCCCATATTCTGGACGGACGCCTACCGCATGTGTTGCTATTGGAGGCTTTCACTGCCGCCGGTGTCGGCACTATGATCGAAGCCTAAATGGTCACTACCAATAGGTTCGCCGGGGCAGTTGTGGACGTAGTCGAAGAACATGCAAAACAAACAAGATCTGAACCCTGCCGATGTCGCTGTTTGGATCTTTGATCTGGACAACACCCTCTACTCCGTCCACTGTGACCTGGGCGCTCAATTGGGCCAGCGCATGGGTGAATTTGTGGCGCGTTTCCTGGATCTGCCCCTGGAAGAGGCCCGCCTTGTGCAGAAGAGATATTTTCACGCCCATGGCACCACGTTGCGGGGGATGATGCTGGAACACGACATGCATCCCGACGAATATCTCGACTATGTCCATGATTTGGACTTATCTGGAATCCCCATTGATAAACGCCTTGGACCGGCCTTGCAGGCGTTGCCAGGACGCAAGATGATATATACCAATGCGACGAACAATCACGTCGAACGTGTCCTGGGTCGACTGGGCATCAAGCAATATTTTGAGGCATCATTTGATATTGTCGACGCAGATTACGTGCCCAAGCCGAATCAGCAGCCCTATGAAACTCTGCTGGACCGCTACGGCATTGATCCCAACACCGCCGTAATGGTGGAGGATATCGCCCAGAATCTTGTCCCTGCCGCCAACCTGGGCATGGCTACGGTTTGGGTACGTGGCGGCCGGAACATCGAACTAACTGACGAACAAACATACCACGTCCATCACATCACCGACGATCTGGCAGACTGGATCACAGATTTGCCCGGTTGACAGACACCCAGGCAGAGTTAGTTTGCCGCAAATTTGTAGCGGAGAAATAGCCATGAATACCAGCAGTCTAGAGACCGTCATCAACGATGCCTGGGAACAGCGTGAAAGTATAACCGTCAACACCAGGGGCGAAAGGCGCGACGCCGTGGACGCTGCCCTGGATGCCATGGACAAAGGCGAACAACGGGTGGCGGAAAAAGGTTCGGATGGATGGACAGTCAATCAATGGCTGAAAAAGGCAGTTCTGCTGTCTTTCCGTCTGAACGACATGACTGCGATCGATGGTGGCCCTGGGCGAAATACCACTTGGTATGACAAGGTTTCGTCGAAATTCGAGGGCTGGGGCGAAAACCAGTTCCGGGCCGCTGGGTTTCGTGCTGTGCCCAATTGTATAGTACGAAAATCGGCTTATATCGCGCCCAACGTGGTTCTGATGCCCAGTTTCGTCAATCTAGGAGCGTATGTGGATAGCGGCACCATGGTGGACACCTGGGCCACAGTCGGCAGTTGCGCGCAAATCGGCAAAGATTGCCATATCTCCGGCGGCGCAGGAATTGGCGGCGTACTGGAACCTTTGCAGGCGGAACCGGTGATCATCGAGGACAATTGTTTTATCGGTGCGCGCTCCGAAGTAGCCGAAGGCGTGGTGATCGAAGAAGGAGCCGTGCTGTCTATGGGTGTGTTTATTGGCGCCTCCACCAAGATCGTCAAACGCGCTACGGGTGAAGTGACCTATGGCAGGGTGCCTGCCTATTCCGTTGTC
>CAJWZI010000123.1 GCA_913049615.1 uncultured Alphaproteobacteria bacterium
TAAACTTCAAAGTTTGACAAACATGGGGAGTTATTCAATAGCCTGTTAGTCTTCCTCACCTCTTTGTGAGTCTTGCTCCGTACCGCCAAGTTTGGCCGCCAGGGCCGCCTCCATGAACCCGTCCAAATCGCCGTCCAGAATTCGTTGAGCATCCCCTCGTTCTACACCGGTACGAAGGTCTTTGACCATCTGATAGGGATGGAGGACATAAGAACGGATCTGATGGCCCCAGCCAATATCAGTTTTTTTGTCTTCGATGGCCTGTTTCTCGGCCTCACGCTTTTGCAACTTAGCCTCGTAAAGGCGCGCCTTCAGCATGTTCATAGCGACGGCCCGGTTTTTGTGTTGCGAACGCTCAGCCTGGCATTGTACGACAATACCCGTGGGTTCGTGGGTGATGCGGATGGCACTGTCAGTGGTATTGACGTGCTGGCCCCCAGCACCCGAGGCACGATATGTATCGATACGTAGGTCGCCCTCGTTGATCTCAATCTCAATATCATCGTCGGTCTCAGGATAAATCCAGACGGAAGCGAAAGAGGTATGGCGGCGGGCGTTGCTGTCAAAAGGGGAGATGCGCACCAAGCGGTGCACACCGTTTTCGTTCTTCATCCAACCATAAGCATCTTCGCCCCTTATGTGCAACGTCGCGGATTTTAAGCCAGCCTCTTCACCTGCGCTAGCTTCCACCAACTCACTCTTGAATTTGCGCTGAGTGCTCCAACGGCTGTACATGCGCAGCAGCATCTCGGCCCAGTCCTGAGACTCCGTTCCTCCTGCACCGGCATGGATTTCCACATAGCAATTGTTGTTATCGGCCTCGCCGGACAGCATCGTTTCCAAGCGCAATCGGACCAGCTTACCCGCCATGGCCTCAATCTGTGCCTCGGTCTCAACGACAATTCCGCCGTCGCCCTCGCCCTCGCCCATTTCGATCAGCTCGAGGCAATCGGAAAGTTCACTGTCCATATTCCGCAGGCCAGTAATGGCATTGTCCAAATTGGTGCGCTCCCGCATCAGTTCTTGCGCGCGGGCGGCGTCATCCCACAGCCCAGGATCTTCGATAAGCTTGTTCAGTTCATCCAGGCGTTTAACGGCGACATTCCAGTCAAAGATGCCTCCTTAGAAGAGCCAAGTTCTGGACAATCTCGTCTACAAGGTCCTGTGTTTCCGCACGCATCGGTTCACTCCAATGGCTGCCACGCTAATACAGGCCGCCCGTGCCGGCCCGTTTACTGGTGTTAATTGCCTCCGCGGCAAGGGTACCGTCAAGCACTGGGCCGGAATTATTTGGCACCGTACCCGGCTTGAACGCTTCCAACACAACATGACGTTCGTTTGGTCCCGCTGGCAAACCCGTCTCACCGGCAATTCTTACCAACTGAATGCTGGGAGGAATTCGGAATGGAATTGCGGACCGTTTTGCCAGCGCACGGGCCATGAAGTCGCGGAACACCGGCACGGCAACCGAGCTGCCAGTCTCGCGCCTGCCTAGACTGCGAGGATTATCAAATCCAATGTAGACGCCCACTGCCAGATCAGGCGAAAAACCCATGAACCAAGTATCGCGGTTTTTGTTAGTGGTTCCGGTTTTTCCTGCCAATGGCTTGCGGATCACTTTAATACGGATCCCCGTGCCCCGTTGCACCACGCCTTCCAGCATGGAGACTACCTGATAGGCTGTGCCGGGCTCTATTATCTGTTGCCGCAAATCCGCGATCTGGGGTGTTACCTGTCCATGCCAACCAGACGAAACACAGCCAGGACAATCACGGGCATCATGGCGGAATACGGTACGCCCACGCCGATCCTGTATTCGGTCGATTAAGGTAGGCACCACCCTCTTTCCACCATTCACCAACATGGCGTAGGCGGTGGTCAATTTCAACAAAGTGGTCTCACCGGCGCCGAGTGCCATAGGCAACAAAGGAGGCATGTCTTCCATGATGCCAAAGCGGTTAGCGTAATCTACCACCTTGTCCATACCTATGTAATTTGCCAATCGTACGGTCATTAGGTTTCGGGATTTTTCGATTCCCAATCGTAGAGTCGACGGGCCATAGAAGCGCTTGGTATAATTTGCGGGTTTCCACTTGCCCTGACCGCGTCCCTTATCAATCACAAATGGGCCGTCTAGAACCAAGGACGAGGGGGTAAAGCCGTTCTCCAGCGCTGCCGCATAGACAAACGGCTTAAAGGCTGAGCCGGGTTGACGCATGGCCTGGGTGGCACGGTTGAATTGCGAAGCCTCATAGGAATAACCGCCTGACATGGCCAGAACCCGGCCTGTGTGCGGATCGATGGCTACCAAGCCGCCGTTGATCGCCGGTATCTGTTGCAAGCTGTAATAGCCGGGATGGTAGGACTTGTCCGTCTTGGGAACGGCTGCGACTGCGACCACATCGCCGACATTCAGCACATCGCTGGGCCGACGCACGCGCGGTCCCACTCTTTCCCCCTTGCGCCAAGGCCGTGCCCAGATCAGTTGCTTAAGTGGGATACCCCCTTCAATGCCATTGGAAAAGCCAATCTCCGCCTTCTCAGCATTCAGTTTCAAAACAACGGCTGTGTACCAATTTCCAATCCCTTTCGGAATGGGCACCTTCCCCAAGGCCGTCAACCAGTCATCAGTAACTTTAATACGGGTCAAGGGGCCGCGCCAGCCGTGGCGACGGTCGTAGGCCGCCAGGCCCGCACGCAATTCCTGGTCCGCGATGGACTGTAGAGCAGGCTCCACCGTAGTGCGGACCGAAAGGCCATCTTCGTACAGACGATTTTCGCCATATTTTTCCAATAACTCGCGCCGTACTTCTTCTGCAAAATAGCCAGCCTCAAAGATTCGAGTCGGATCGGGCCGTCGCATCAACAGAACACGAGCAGAAGCGCGTTTAGCGTCCAGCGGACTGATCACACTGTTATCCGCCATTTGCCTCAACACCCAGTTGCGCCGTTCTTTTGCTGCCTTTCGGTTCCGAATAGGGTGATAGTTATTCGGCGCCTTGGGCAACGCCGCCAAGTAGGCAGTCTCCTCCAAGGTCAATTCATCCAAGGATTTATCAAAATAGTTCAAGGCAGCTGCCGCGACGCCATAACTCCCAATTCCGAGATAAATCTCATTTAAGTAGAGCTCCAGGATCCGGTCCTTGGAGAAAGCGTTTTCAATGCGAAAGGCCAGGATAGCTTCCTTAATTTTGCGGGCAATGGAGATTTCGTTGGTCAGCAGGAAATTTTTTGCCACCTGTTGAGTAATGGTGGAGGCTCCCACTGGGCGGCGTTTTCCACCATCCATCACGTTCCAGACATTTCGTAACAACGCCGTCGCGATGCCGGCAAAATCAATACCGGGATGGCTGTAAAACGTCTTGTCCTCAGCGGAGAGAAAGGCATCAATAACAAGCCTCGGAATGGCGGTGGTAGGCACAAACAGGCGACGTTCCCGCGCGAACTCTCCAATCAGAGAGCCATTGCCCGCGTGCACCCGTGTCATTACAGCCGGTCGGTAATCAGCCAATTGCTTGTAATCGGGCAAGTCCCGGCCAAACCGCCACAGCACGAATAAGCTGCTGCCGCCGCCCAACACAACAAGCAGTAAGAACAGTGAAAATATAATTACCAAAAACCGTATCATCTTCCCATCATCGCGGCTACGATTCGGCTCTTAATCAATAATTCAGCAAACTTAGCAACTACCTTCTGAATGTGTCAGCTTCATGGCGCGAATTCATTGCATTTGGGCTGTGAAATAGTTATTGACGGCGCGGGCGATGCCGGCAGCCATGGCGGCTTGTGATTTCGGGTTGTTAAGCATCTTCTCATCCCGCCGGTTTGAAAGATACCCCAATTCAATTAATACCGAAGGCACATCGGGCGCCTTCAAGACGACAAAACCGGCAAACCTGTGGGGTTTGCGTCGCATGTGGATCAATTGCCGCAATTCAGGTAGCAAAGATGCCGCGAACTGGGCGGCATAATTCATGGTTTCCCGTTGGGTCAATTCTATCAGAATAGAGGCAACCTCATCATCATGCACCTTAAGATTGAGACCGGCGATCAGATCGGCCCGGTTCTCCTTCGCTGCTAGGGCGGCCGATTCCTTGTCGGATGCCTTTTCAGAAAGAGTATAGACGCCGCCGCCGCGGATACTACGATCGGTGATGGAATCTGCATGAACTGAAAGAAACAGATCCGCCCCGATCGCCCGGGCGACAGCCACTCGCCGCCGCAGGGAAATGAAAGTATCTCGGTAGCGAGTAAACTTCACCCGCTGCCGACCTAAAGCGAGAATAGCCTTCCGAATTTGATACGCCATGGCCAAAGTAACACGCTTTTCAAAAATGCCGCTAACACCGATGGCACCCGGATCCACACCGCCATGGCCCGGATCAATCACCACCAGAGGCTTCTGAGCAGGGTCGCGTTTAGGCTTCGTGGCCATAACGGGCTTAGCCTGATCGCGAGCTCGGATTGGCGATGCCTGCAGGGTTCTTATGAAGGCTAGGCGAGTTGTAGGCCTGATATCTATTACGATACGGTGACCATGATTCGCCGAAGGGGGTATCGTAAATGACTCCTTCGCAAGGCCCGGGGATATTAGGTCCAAAACTACCCTTGCGTTACCAGACTGATATTGGCCATACCGCAGACCAGCGATAATACCACCCTTTCGACGCACCGTTGCTGCGGGCACATCCCATTTGATGTCCGGGAGATCAATTACAATTCGGTAGGGATCGGCTAGGGCGGAGATCTGGTAGCGCACTTCGCCGGACAAATCGAGCACCACGCGAGTCTTATCTTTGTGAATGCCAATCCGTATGTCCCTGGCCGTCGTCATCGCCCACCCAGGCTGCGACAACCCACACGCCAAACACGCCAAAATGCCAAACAAAATATAGCGAGGGCAGTTATGGGCAAACATGGCACATCTAGTAGTCGCGAATCGTTAAACCACGATATCTGATATAGGCTTCCATATCCACGGTGTAGAGTTTTCTAACTTGCGTTTTCAGCACCAAAATTTAGGTCCTTGTATTTTTATTTGAGAAAACGGTGTATGAAGCGTATACCATGGTGGTTGTGTATTAGTTCCGTTTCCTTTTCGCTGGGCTTTGCCCGGTGATGGCGTGGCGGTAGAAGCTGGGTTGTGCCGGGGCCGACAAGATTTCTTGGTTGCCGGATGCCAGATCAATATCGTTATGCGTTTGGGCCAACGGATTGGATAGGTGAATTCGAAGCCAGGTTCGGTATGGGCGAAAGCAATATGTCGAACGGGTGATGGTAGAAGGATCCTCGTCCTGGCTAGTCAAGGCACGTATAGGATTGATTGTTCCAATTGCGTCGCCAGAGAAGTATCGCAAGACCAACGCGAAGACATTCTCGGACTGTGCCGTTTGACGGGTTGATATCCCCATTTGCCGGCTTCGCTACAAATTAGGGACCGCATCATCTGGTAATAGCGCTGGATGGTAGTGGGCATGAAAATATGACGACGCGTATGTTAATTGACGCGACGCATGCGGAAGAAACCCGCATCGTCGTTGTCGATGGCAAGCGGCTGGTTGATTTCGATTTTGAAACAGCCACAAAAAGACAGCTCAAAGGCAACATCTATTTGGCCAAGGTGACGCGGGTGGAACCCTCGCTGCAAGCGGCTTTTGTGGATTATGGTGGCAATCGCCATGGTTTCCTAGCATTCAACGAAATCCATCCCGACTATTATCAAATTCCCGTTGCCGATCGCGAGGCCCTGTTAGCGGATGAAGCCGAGCAGGCTGCCCGGCAAGCGGAATTAGAAGACAGAGTCGACGAAAACAACGACCACGTCGAAAACGTTGATAAAAATGAATCCGAACCTGTGATCGCCGAGGGTGATGACGCGGTAATCC
>CAJWZI010000124.1 GCA_913049615.1 uncultured Alphaproteobacteria bacterium
CTATAACGGAAACATCCTAGTCAATGCCATGACCGTGGGCCTCGCAGATAAAGAAAATATTTTCTATTCGGCGGCCGCCGGTATTGGCAATCCAGTGGTTTACGTAGGCGCAAAGACTGGGCGGGACGGTATCCATGGTGCCACCATGGCGTCGGCCGAGTTCGACGAAGGCACCGAAGAGAAACGCCCCACGGTGCAGGTCGGCGATCCTTTCACTGAGAAATTGCTAATTGAGGCCTGCCTCGAACTGATGGCCACCGACGCTATCATCGCTATCCAAGATATGGGTGCAGCGGGATTGACTTGTTCCTCAGTGGAAATGGCGGACAAGGGCAACGTCGGTTTTGAACTGGATATCGACCAAGTCCCCCAGCGGGAAGACGGCATGACGCCCTACGAGGTGATGCTATCGGAAAGCCAGGAACGGATGTTGATGGTGTTGCGTCCCGGCGCAGAAAAAATTGCTCAGAAAATTTTCGAGAAGTGGCAACTAGACTTCGCTGTTGTCGGCAAAGTGACAGATACCGGCCGTTTTGTTGGCCGCTCCCAGGGCGTAGTTGCTTTTGACATTCCCGTCGGACCGCTGGTCGATGAATCACCCGAATATGAACGACCCTGGATTCCTACGGACAATCCGACACCCTTGGGCAAAATCGAAGAGCCCATGGATCTCATCTCGGCGTTGCGGACTTTGCTGGCTGGGCCCCATTTATCCTCTCGTCGTTGGGTATGGGAGCAATACGATCATACGGTCATGGCTGATACCGTGCGAAAGCCCGGCGGAGACGCTGCAATCGTAAGGATACATGGTAGCAACAGGGGCTTGGCCATGGCCACAGACTGCACACCCCGTTATTGTCTTGCAGCGCCCGAAACCGGCGGGGCGCAAGCAGTAGCGGAAGTCTGGCGCAACCTGACCGCCGTGGGCGCAAAGCCACTAGCGATTACCGACTGTTTGAACTTTGGCAACCCTGAGCGGCCGAGAATCATGGGGCAGTTGGTCGGTTGCATCAAGGGCATGAGCGCGGCCTGCACTGCCTTGGACTTTCCTGTCGTCTCGGGCAACGTCTCTCTCTACAACGAAACCCAAGGACAAGCGATCCTGCCTACCCCTGCCGTCGGCGGTATTGGAGTTCTGGAGGACCTGGATTGTTTTGCCGATCTTGCCTTGCGCCGCGCCGAGGATGGGTTGCTACTGATAGGCAAGACCCAAGGTCACTTAGAACAATCCGTCTATGTCCAGCAATTGTTGGGCCTCGAGGACGGTGCGCCGCCGCCTTTGGACCTGATTGCCGAGCGTCGAAATGGCGATTTTATCCGTCAATTGATCGCAGAAGGTTGGGTAGACACCTGTCATGACCTCGCCGACGGCGGTCTGTTGGTGGCGGCGACGGAAATGGCCTTGGCAGGCAATATAGGCTTGATTCTGGAAGGTCCCGATGATCCGGGATTCTGGTTCGGCGAAGATCAGGCGCGGTATCTCCTTGCCGTGCCAGAAACAACAATGGTGGTGGTATTACAACTGGCACAAGACAGGGGTATACCGGTTCAAGCGGTTGGTCACACCGGTGGTAAGACGTTGACCTTGAATGGGTCTCCCCCTATATCTTTAGAAGAACTGCGGCGTTTCCACGAGGCTTGGCTGCCGGACTATATGGAGAACGCTTAAAATTAGGAGATTTTCTATGGCCATGGACGCCGCAGAGATTGAAAAACTGATCAAGGAAGGCATTGCCGATGCCCAGGTCACCATCGAGGATCTGCGGGGCGACGGCGACCATTATTCAGCCATGGTAGTCTCGCCAGCTTTTGAGGGCAAATCCAGGGTACAGCAACATCAGATGGTTTATCAGGCCCTTCAGGGTCGCATGGGGGGACAATTACATGCGCTGGCCCTGCAAACGGAGGTGCCGGAGGCCAATAGTTAGTTTCAATGAAAAGGTCGTTCATTAGGGATCGGCATAACAAAAAATTTTAGAAAGGAAAGCTCACAATGAGTGACAATCCTGTAATCAGTAGCATCCAAAGCGAACTTGACGCCAATGATGTAGTGTTGTTCATGAAGGGCACGCCCGTATTCCCGCAATGCGGCTTTTCCTCAATGGTGGTGCAGGTGTTGAGCCATATTGGTGTTAAGTTCAAAGGCATCGACGTCTTGGCCGACGACAGCGTACGCAACGGTATAAAGGAATTCTCCAATTGGCCTACAATCCCGCAGCTTTACGTCAAGGGCGAGTTTATCGGTGGCTGCGACATCATACGTGAGATGTACGAGGCAGGAGAATTGCAAGAAACTTTCAAGGCCAAGGGCATCGAGACCGAAGCAGCCTGACATTGACTGCGCTTCCTGAAATTCAGGATTACCACGCACACGTCTATTTTGACGCCGATAGCCGGGAGCCGGCCAAAGCTCTGCGCGAGGAAATTGAGGCGACGTTCGACATCGAAATGGGCCGCTGGCATGAAAAAGAGGTTGGACCGCACCCGCGTTGGAGCTACCAGGTCAAGTTCGATCCGGGACAGTTCGCCGAGCTTGTCCCCTGGCTCATGCTCAACCGCCGCGACCTAACTATATTTCTACACCCCAACACTGGTGACGACCTGGAAGACCATCGTGACAGGCCCACCTGGATGGGTGAAATTCTTCCGCTGAAACTGGCAATGTTCGAGGCTGATCCATGACTAGGATGACCGTCTACCCACTTGCCTTCACCGGCGTTATATTCATCCTGGCGGCCTCCGCTGTAACCCTAAACAAATCTCGCTGGACGTTGGAGCCCCCTATTCGGTAGGTTTGATCAAGCACGCCGCTAATCATATCAGAAGCCACCGCGTAATCGCCACGGCGGTAGGCAATTACGCCCCGGCATAGCGCGCGCCCAACGTTTTCCATAATCCAACTGTTGGTGTTGTTTGCGCCCTCTATATAGGCGTGCTGGCTTTCCAGGAAACGGCCCAATTTCTTTTCACCTCCAGCTGCCACCATGGTCATAGCGATGTGGACGTCGGCCAAAGCGAAGGCGTGGTCGTTGACGTGATCAGACCATAGCTCAACCAGATGATCCCAGCGATCCTCCACATCGACACCTTTCAATTCCAGACGCCATAAGAGAGACGTACAATCATTCAGGCGGGTAACCATGTCCTTGTCACAATCGGAAACATAGTCGTCGAAGATTTGCAACACCCGGTCGAACTGGCCCTCTTCCATCAAAGGTAGGCACAAATGCCACCATAAGTGCCCGCGCAGCCATCGTGCGCCGGTCCAATGTTGGCTGCTGCCTTCCAGCCAGGCAATACCGTCCCCTCGCCGCCCCTCCATTTCCATGACGTGGGCCACGGCGTGCACGGCCCAACAATCAGCGGGCTCTAGTTCAAAGGCCTTGCGTCCCATATCCTCCGCTACACGATAGTCGCCCGCCTCCTCCAACCCAAAGGCGCCCATACCTAGAAGGTGCCCATAGTAGGGCCGATCCTCGCCCCAGGCCGGAAGGATTTGCATCACCGATCGACGCATATGGTCGGATTCTCCTACCAGATAGTAGGCCTCGTGTGCGCATTTTGCGGCCATCATGTCGTGGGGAAACTTCTGCAGGATGGCATCCCACATCTCCCCTGCATCACTCATTTCGCCGGAAACCGCCCGTTCAAAGGCATCAATATGTGCCTGTTCTCGCGTGTTAACGCGGCTGCGCCGGGCCTTGGCCGCACGTAGTTCAAGATTTATCCGGGGGTGCGCCGCGCTGACTCCGCCAAACAGACGCAGACAACCCGTCAGGCAATACCCCAAAGCGAAGTCCGGGTCGACCTCCGCAGCCGCCAACAAATGTCCTACGGGTTCGCCTCTGAACACCATGTAATCGTCCATGGCATCGTTGAAAGCCCGTATTGTCTCTGGCAAGGCTGCAGTGAACTCTAACCCTAACTTGTCGATCGCCATACTCGTTACTTCCCACACTAAATTTTCGGAAGATAACATCGGCGAATTTGTCAAAAGCCGCAAGTCAGTAACATCATTTTGGACCCTATTGGGCCAGAGCCTTTCTATGACAAATTCTCAGTTAGCAGCACTTCCGCTACCGTCATGGTCTCGCCGGTATTAGATAATTTTGGTCGAAGCCGGTCCGACATAACTCGGCTTCTTGTGATATCTCTAACAATTACCTAGAAAAACTCTGGCGTTGTTTGAAACACATCCTTCGTCAATTAAATATTCGATATAATTTTTCAGTTTATTCATGCGCATTATCTTCACCATAGCCATTCCATCCAGCTATCTAGATAATGCTCAAAACATCGTGGGAGGAAAATTATGAAAGTTGGTTTTATCGGACTTGGGCATATGGGTGGGCCTATGTGCCGAAACATCATTAAGGGCGGGCATGAGGTTCGGGTACATGACCTCTCGGACGCTGCCGTTCAGACTTGCGTGGCGGTAGGTGGCATCCCCGCTGGCTCCGTTGCCGGAGCCGTATCAGGCTCCGAAGTGGTCATGACCTCACTGCCCATGCCCAAGGATGTTGAAGCGGTCGCACTGGGACCAGATGGCATATTGGAGAATGCCGTAGCAGGCACGATCTATGTTGATCTGTCTACCAATTCGCCGGCAATGATGAAAAAGATCGCCGATGAAATGGCCGAAAAGGATGTGATTGCCCTTGATGGGCCCGTTTCAGGCGGAGTAGTGGGTGCGGAAAAGGCGACTATTGCAATCATGGTAGGTGGTCAGAAGAGGGCTTTTGATAGCTGCATGCCGATATTTGAATCCTTCGGCAAAACTATAGTGCATACAGGCGAATTGGGTAGCGGTTGCGTGGCTAAAATAGTCAACAACATGATCGCATTTACTAATATGGTGGCGGCCGCGGAAGGACTAATGATGGGTGTGGCGGCCGGCATGGATGCGGCTGTGTTGAACGAAATTGTACGCAACAGTTCCGGTAATTCGATGAGCTATCGCGGTGTGGCGAAGAGCGCCCTAGAGCGAGATTTTGCACCTGGATTCACTGTGGACCTAGCTTATAAAGACCTGCGCCTGGCCTTAGAACTGGCGGATGAACTGGATATGCCCTTGCTGCTGGGGCCGCAGGTACACAACGTTATGCGCATGGCGCGCGGCAAGGATGGGGGCGGTGAAAATGTCACGGCCGTGCTAAAGGTCTATGAAGCCATCATGAAACAGCAAGTCGGTCCCGCCGGCAAAAATTTGTAATGGGTTTACAAAATACGAGGAACACTATGGGTACAATAAATGGAACCGACCAATCCGGCGGCCCGTTAGCAGGTGTCAAGATCATTGAATTGTCGGGTATTGGCCCCGCACCGTTGTGTTGCAGTTTGCTGTCGGATATGGGCGCGGATATTTTGCGGATCGACCGTAATGCGCCTTCCGGATTAGGTAGCCCGCGTACCACGCGAACCGATCTTCTACGCCGGGGCCGCCCTTCGGTGGCAATTGATATGAAGCACCCCGATGGTATTGCGACAGTACTGAAGTTGGTAGAGCAAGCGGATGCGATCATTGATCCGTTCCGCCCTGGTGTGACTGAGCGTCTTGGCCTGGGTCCCGAAGAATGCTTGGAGCGAAATCCAAAACTAGTTTACGGTCGGATGACCGGATGGGGCCAGGACGGCACTCTAAACCAGGCCGCTGGTCACGATCTCAATTATATTGCCTTGACCGGCGTGTTACACGCCATTGGTCCAAAGGAACTTCCAACACCGCCCCTCAATGTAGTGGGTGATATGGGTGGAGGAGCGATGTTCCTGGCGGTTGGAATTTTAGCGGCCGTAATTGAGGCTC
>CAJWZI010000125.1 GCA_913049615.1 uncultured Alphaproteobacteria bacterium
CGGCCCAAGCACCGAGCGCCGCCGCACCGGCGGCGGCGACCAGCATCAACGTGTCGATCTCGAAGCGTTTGAGCCTCAGGTTCTGAACTGCTTCTTTGACGGTATAGAAACCACCAAAGAGGTAGGCACCGAGATAGTTGGCGATGGCGAGCCAATCTGCGACGGGCGCCCACTTATCCAACGCGAATCCGGTGGCAAGAAGTCCTCCGCACAGCAGGGAGAATATCAATTCACTGTTTTCGCCAAACACACCGGCGTGACGGTGCGCATCACCGTCGCCATCTTTGAGCTGATCGCTATCACGCCCAGCTGGGGGATCTTCGGGCTTTCGGTTGACGCCAACTTCCGCGAGCGCATCACGAATGTCATCCTCTGAGATTTTCTCCCTATCTAATTCCACCCGTACCACGCCACCAATACTGACCTCTGCTTCAAGCACGCCAGGCATGGAGAGCAGTCGTTTGGTCAAGGTACGTGCAAGTCGTTGGTGTGTGACGCCCTTGACCTGCCAGATCAGATGACCGTACCGCTGGGTAATACGCGCACCGGCAGCTTCGACGAGTTCGCGGATGCGCGCGAGCGATAGCGCTTCGGAGGCATAGTGAATGCATACCTCATGCGTCTGATTGTTGGTGCCGCTGCGGATATGAACGTTTTCCACCCCCTGTTGTGCTCGCAACTCAACGAGAAGACGCTGTACACAGGCGTCGGCATCGTGCGCAATATCCGGCAGTAGAACCGGAAGGTCGATCTGTAGTTTTTCAGTCATGACTTCTCCCTCGATCGCATTTTTCCACTGCCTCCGGGAATTATGACAAGGACATATTTCTTGCTCTCTATGTTCGCCCTCTGGCTGGAAGACGGTAGTCGGTGCTGTATTTGATCGAATTGTCTTTTGGTAACTGCCATATAGACATCGCCGTTCATGTGCCTCAGTCGAGCACTCACTTGCTCGATGGACACCAGCTCTGCCATCCCCCTTGAGTAGTAGCGTGCGGAAAACGGCCTGCTATCGATGTACCAAAAATTGGCATTCGCGCCGGACGCATCCTGCACGTATCGCACTAATTCTCTTTCGGTATTGATCAGATTCGGCTGCAGCACGGCTGTCAGCGACGCAACCAGCATCACGGTTGGCACCAGCGAAGCGAGTGTTGCAGTCACATATCGAGGAGGCCCTGAATCCGGCTTACGGGGGGCTGCTTGCCAGGCAGACAATGCCCTCCCCATCAGGATCGAAAATGCAGGGATGGCGGGCAGCGCATAGGTCCAAAGCAGATTGCGGGCAAACGTAAAAAGTAATAACGAGAAAACCGACCATCCCAGCAGGTACGCCGTTACAGGCTCAGACAGGACTCTTCTCAGTGACTGGCGAGCGCCACTGTGGCCTGCTGCATATAACAGCGCTGCGAGGGCCAGGATTCCCCATGGAAAGGTTGCCATGAGCCAGAATCCCCAGATGCTGCCATAGGGCTCGACGTGGGCCGTACCGTAGAGATCCCCCTGCCAGCCTGGATCGAGGTAACGCAGGACATGCTCGCCGAGCAGGAAATAGTTCAGGAAGCCTGGCGTTTTCTGCTCAGCCAAGACGTACCAAGGGAGGACCAGCGCTATAACAACGGCTACCCCCCAGATCCAGACACGCCCGGACATGCGAGGCCACTGGATTTGCCGGCAAATAAGCCAGCCTGTAGCGACTGATCCCGCCACAAGCACGCCGGCCAATGGCCCCTTGGAGAGAAGGCCGATTGCCAAGCCTGCAAATCCCAAGGCTCGCCAATACCACTGTCCCAGCACGAGACCGGCCATGCACAGTGTGGTGCCCAAGGTCAGAAAGGGATCTGTCAGAACAGCAACACCGGCGATGTACGGCAAAGCGCAGGACGCATAGACAACCACCGCCCAGCGCGCCGTTCGCAGCCCGGAATACTGACGAGCCAGTGCATGGATGGCAGCCAGAATGGCGAGAAAGCCCAACCAGGAAGGGAGGCGCACAGCCCACTCATTCAGACCAAAGAGACGAATTGAAAGAGCTTGCACCCAGAAGGAGAATGGTGGCTTTCCCCAGAAGGGCACACCAGGTTCGAACCAGGGCGTTATCCAGTCACCACCTTCTGCCATTAGGCGAGCAATTTCAGCATAGCGTGGCTCAGACGTTCCGGAGAACGGAATCAAAATCATGCCGAAAATTTGCGGCAACAGCAGGAGGAACAGCCATATATAAGGGCGGGCGCACCATGAACGGATCATCGTTCCTCGCTCCTCGCCAGCCTGACTTCTTCCCGTGGTAACTCACAGACCTCCTCGACCAAATAAATGGGACGCTGTTTGGATTCCAGATAGATGCGCCCTACGTACTCGCCAACCACGCCGATCGAAAGCAGCTGGATGCCACCGATAAACGTCATCACCACCATGAGCGAGGGATACCCGGACACGTCCGACCCGAGAACCAACGTTTTGGCTACGATCAGAGCACCGTACATGACGCTACCCAAAGCGGTCAGCAGGCCCAGAAAGGTCACGCAGCGAAGTGGAGACACTGAAAAAGACGTCAGCCCCTCCATTGCCAGACGCATGAGTCCAATGAAGTTCCATTTGCTATCGCCGGCGGCGCGGGGTTCTCGGTCGAACGATATGACCTTCGTCGGCAAGCCAATCCAGGCGAATAGTCCTTTCATGTAGCGATTTCTTTCGCGCAGGCGCCCCAGGGCATCAATGGCGCGACGACTCATCAGCCTGAAATCGCCAACATCCTTGGGAATGGTCACGTCGCTCAATCGACATAGCAGTCGATAGAACATGTAGGCACAGAAGCGTTTCAGGGCACCTTCCCCATTCCTGGAACGACGCCGCATCAGGACGATATCCATCCCGCTGCGCCAAGCCTCAACCATGAGCGGAATGAGTTCAGGTGGATCCTGAAGGTCGGCGTCCATGATGATCACGGCGTGCCCTAGCGCATGGTCCAGGCCGGCTGTTGTCGCGGCCTCCTTGCCAAAATTCCGACTGAGCTTTACCAAACGAACCCACGGATAGGTGTAGGCCAACCCGGCAAGGTACCTATGGCTGTCGTCAGTACTGCCATCATCGACAAAGACGATCTCGTACTGGAAATCCAGTGAGTCGAGGGCCTTATGCAGTCGCTCGTACAAGCGGGGAAGAACGGGCTTCTCATTGAAGACCGGAATGACAACGGATAGGACGGGGCCGTTCGATGGAAGACGAGAAAGGTTCACGAGAAAACCCTCCTCTGAACCTGAAAGTTCATCAGGCAAACCAGCGAGGTCGTCATCAGCTGAGCGTAGGCGATGTTTACTCCGGCCCATTGATACAAAATCCCGAGCAGTATCAGGTTAGCGACCCAAGAACCGACCACGGATGCCAAATAGAGGAGCACGACACGTTCATGCGACTTGACGCAACGAAACACATAGCCTTTCTGCAGCCAGTAGTTCGTTAACGCTCCGGCCGCAGCGCCCACGGAACTTGCCCATAAGGCGGGGATATCCCAGGCCATCAGGCCCGACATCGCGCTCCAATGCACGGCTGTGGAAATTCCGCCCGCCACCAGAAAATGAGGAAATCTGGACCAGAGTCGTTGCCAGCCTTCTCGACATCTTGATGTTTGAGCGGGATAAGAAACCGGATGTAGTTTGCTCGTCATGCTCTGCCGCTCCCCGTTTCTTCCGGCTTCACCGCACGAGCAGCGAAGGTGGGCAGCACCATCAAGGTCAACACGGTGGCGGTGATCAATCCCCCGATAACGACGGTGGCGAGCGGCTTCTGTACTTCGGCCCCGGACCCTGTCGCTATCGCCATGGGGATGAAGCCGACGATGGCCACCAGTGCCGTCGTCAGCACGGCGCGAAGGCGGCTCGACGCGCCAGCGGCAGCGGCCTCCAGAGGCAGGTCACCAGCCGTCAGACGCTCACGAATCGCCTGCATCAGCACCAAGCCATTGAGCGTGGCCACACCCGACACCGCGATGAAGCCCACGGCTGCCGATACGGAGAACGGCATACCACGCAGCAGCAGTGCCAATGCGCCACCCACCAAAGCCAAGGGCACGCAGACAAAGACAAGCGCGGCTTCACGGATGGTGCCCAACGCCATGTACAGCAGACTTCCGATCAGCAGAAACACGACCGGAACCACCATCATCAAGCGGGCCTCGGCACGCTGCAGATTCTCGAACTGGCCGCCCCAGGTCAGATAGACACCTGCGGGAAGCGGCACATCTGCCACGGCGGTCTGAGCCTCCTGCACGAACCCACCCAGATCCCGACCGCGTACATTGGACTGCACCACGATGCGGCGACTGCCATTGTTGCGACTGATCTGGTTGGGCCCTTCGCGTACGTCGATACGCGCCACCGACGACAAAGGCACCACGGTGCCATCAGCTGCAACGATGGGCAGGGCCGCCAGTTGCGCAGGATCATTTCGGGCGACTTCTTCCAGCCGAATCACGACGTCGAAGCGGCGGTCGCCCTCGAAGATCTTGCCAGCGGATGTTCCACCGATACCGGTGGCCACGGCCTCACTGACATCGGCGGCGCTCAATCCATACTGGGCTGCGGCCGCGTGATCGATCTGGACCGTGAGCGTAGGCAGTCCAGAGACCTGCTCCACACGCACGTCCGCAGCCCCCGGGATGCCGCGTAGCTTGAGCGCGATCTGATCCGCCGTTCTCTGCAGGATGTCGAAGTCGTCACCAAAAACCATGACAGCCAGGTCGGTCCTCACGCCTGAAATCAGTTCGTTGAAACGCAGTTCGATGGGTTGACTGAATTCGAATGCGTTACCGATCTGATCACTCACCAGCGATTCGAAGCGCTGGATCAGTGCTTCCTTGTCCAGTGATCCATCCGGCCACTCGGCGCGGGGATGGAGCACGATGACACTGTCCGAAATGTTGGTGGGCATCGGGTCGATGGCCGCTTCGGCGGTGCCCGTGCGCGAGAAGATGGTTTTGACTTCCGGCTCATTCGCCAAAGCCCTCTCCAAGGCAAGCTGCATCGACAGCGATTGCTCCAGGGAAGTCGAAGGCACCCGCAGCGCCTGCATGGCCAGGTTGCCTTCATCGAGCGTCGGCATGAACTCTCGTCCCAATGAAACGAAAGCCGTCAATCCGATCGCCAGCATGAGAACAGCACCGGCGAATACCGCTCGCGGCCGCATCACCACTCGGCGAATGACCGGTTCAACCTTGGCACGCACGAAGCGGATAAGACGGGTTTCGTGCTCGCCATCATCCGAACGGCCATGCTCGTCACCCTGCATTTTGGGCTCACGCACGAACAGGGCGGCCATTGCCGGTACGAAGGTGAACGAAAAAATGAATGCGCCGACCAGCGCCAGCATGAGCGTTGCCGCCATGGGCTGGAAGGTCTTACCTTCCACGCCCTCCAGGGTGAGGATGGGGGCAAATACCAGCAGGATGATGACCTGACCGAATGCGGCTGGGCGAACCATCTTGCGCGCAGCCTGAGCGGCCACGTTCAACCGCTCGACCGGCGACAGGACGCGACCCAGTTCGGCACGTCTCTGACCGAGCATGAGCAAGGTTGCTTCGATCACGATCACGGCACCATCGACAAGAATGCCGAAATCGAGTGCGCCAAGACTCATCAGGTTGCCGCTGATCCCGAAGCGGTTCATGCCGATGACCGCGAACAGAAAGGACAATGGGATGATCAGTGCGGTGATGGCGGCCGCACGTAGGTTGCCCAGCAGCAAGAACAGCACGGCGATGACCAGCAATGCGCCTTCGGTCAAATTC
>CAJWZI010000126.1 GCA_913049615.1 uncultured Alphaproteobacteria bacterium
GGCGAATTCATTCCCCTCCGCCATGGCCTTGACATCGCCGCCCGCGCAAAATCCACGGCCCGCGCCTGTCAGAATGAGGCAGCCGGTATCATTGTCATCAGCCAAGCGATTCAAAGATTCAACCAAGGCGTCCAGCATGTCGCCAGACATGGCATTCAGGCGGTCCGGTCGGTTCATAGTAAGAATCGTCACTCGACCTTCCTTGCGTTCCAAAAGATCTTCCGTCATTTACTCGCGTCTCCTGCACTGGATTGCTATCATTGTTTATTGCTCTTCTAACATGCCCGAAGGGATTTGCACCAATTGTTGATTGACGCCGCCGGCAACAGACACGCACCGGCCACGGAGCTCACCCGAATTGTTTCCTTGGTTCCGAGCTTGACAGAATTATTATTTTCACTGGAATTACGGGATACAATTGTTGGTCGTACGAACTTTTGCATTGAACCTGAAGGTCAAGTTGGCTCGATCCCGGTGGTCGGAGGGACTAAGACATTCGATGTCAAAGAATTGATAGCACTTCGCCCCACGCACGTGCTGGTCAATATTGATGAAACACCAAAAAAATTAGCCGAACAAATCCAGGCGAGCGATATATCTGTGGTCGTCACCCATCCCAACAAACCTCCTGATAACATTGCCTTGTTTAGTTTAATGGGCGGTCTTTTCGGCCGGCAGCAACAAGCGGCTAAACTAATCGCCGACCTGCAAGGTGAACTCATGACAACTGGACAATGGCCGGAAAGAAAGGTTCTTTATCTGATCTGGAAGCGGCCCTGGATGACAGTGTCGCAAGACACTTACATCGCGAATATGTTGTCATTGTTTGGCATGCGAACTCTCGGTCATGATCCTGGACGGCGTTACCCGGAAATCGAAATGACATCGGCGTTGCTGGCGGAAGCGGACCTTGTGTTGTTTTCGACAGAGCCGTTTCCATTTGCGGCCAAACATATCGACGCCTTCTCGAAGGAATTCGCTGTTAACACGTCGCCAAGACTCCTGGCCATAGATGGCAAGATGGTATCTTGGTACGGCAGCCGGGTAATCGAAGGTTTACGTTATTTGCGGGATTTTACATCCCAACTATAAGATTGAGGGCTTCTTCGTTTAAACCTTTAGATCAAACTCAGACAGCGTCCAGGCAGAACAGGTCTTGAAAATTAGAGATTTGAAACTAGCCCTCCATGAAAGCAAAAACTTCCTGTGTTGCCTCGCCCAGTTCCGGAGCATTTGCACGGAATTGTGGCCGCTCACCGTTGAAAAGAAGGGGTAATCCAGTTAACCTGAAACTACCGTCAGGACTTGTTTGATAGATGCCGGACGCCATTGTCTGGGGATGATCCACTGCCTCACCCAAATTTTGAATTGGTGCGTTTGGCACGTCAGCTGCCGTCAGCAACTTGCTCCATTCTGCTCGGGTCTTCATCTGCAATGTATCATTTACAGTCCCGTCAAACGCCGCCCGATTAGCCGCCCGACCCTCCCCGTGCATAAAATCCTCATGCTCCAATAAATCCTTGCGGTCCAAAACCTCGCAAAATCGTTTGAACTGTCTGGGGGTGCCAATCGTCAAAAGCAATAGACCATCGGAAGCGCGATAACCACCGTTGGGTACTATTATTGGTCCCTGTAGGCCGCTGCGTATGGGCCAAGGTCCGCCACCCTCGTGGACCGCAAACGAGAGCGATTGCCAGGCCAGAGCTGTTTCAAACATTGCGGCATCTACTACACAGCCGCGCCCTGTCTCATGGCGCTGGTGCAAGGCCGTCAGCATACCAACAGCTGCCCACATGCCCGTCCCGATGTCGATTAGGGGCACGCCTACTCGCACTGCACTACCCTCTGCTTCACCGGTAGCGTCGGCTATACCCGAAAAGGCCTGAATTAGGGGATCATAACCCGGCGCATCTTTTAACGGCCCATAAGAACCAAACGCGCCCATATTGCAATAAATCAGGCGAGGGTTTTTGGCCAACAGGGTTGGCCCATCCAACTTAAATTTCTCCACAACTCCAGGACGTAAATTTTGGAAAACGATATCAACTTTCTCTGCCACCAATCGACGCAACCGAGCCAAATCATCTTCATTGGTAAATTCCACGGTGATCGAACGTTTGTCCCGATTGAATGCTTGAAAGGCAACAGCGGCTCCTCCCAAACGTTCCTGGCCCCATGTGCGGGACGCATCGCCCACCTCGGGCGGTTCAACCTTCAATACCGTTGCACCCATATCGCCAAAAATTCGGCCGGCGAAGGGGCCCGCAATAGAGGACCCCATTTCAAGAACCGTCAAACCTTTCAGGGGCAACGGGCCTCCAATTTCTTCACTCATGATATTAATGCAGCATCTCCACTGCCATCGACGTAGCCTCGCCACCCCCAATACACAGTGCAGCAACGCCTTTCTTTCCTCCCGTTTTTTGTAAGGCTGAAATCAGTGTCACCAAAATGCGTGCGCCAGAAGCACCAATTGGATGTCCTAAAGCGCAGGCGCCACCATGGATATTGACCTTGTCATGGGGCAAGTCTAGCTCCCGCATAGCAGCCATGGTAACTACGGCAAAGGCTTCGTTTACCTCGAAAAGATCCACATCTGCCTTATCCCAGCCGGTTTTTTTGAACAAAGCGTTAACTGCACCAATTGGCGCAGTGGTAAACCAAGCTGGTTCCTGTGCATGTGTGGCATGGCCGACGATGCGCGCCAAGGGAGTGAGGCCGCGCCTTTCTGCCTCCAACTGCCGCATAAGAACCAGAGCCGCAGCACCGTCAGAAATTGATGAGGAATTCGCCGCCGTGACCGAACCATCCTTCGAGAAAGCTGGCCGCAGCAATGGGATTTTTTCGATATTGGCATTGCCCGGTTGCTCATCGATTTCCACGACCCGCTCGCTCTTACGTTCTTTTACGGTAAAGGGGCAAATTTCGTTTCTGAAGCTGCCATCCTCTGTCGCGGCCTGTGCCCGTCTTAATGACTCAATAGCGTAGGCATCCTGCTGTTCTCGGGTGAACTGATAGTGCTGCGCAGTGCGTTCCGCGAACACTCCCATGGCCAGACCCTTGTCATAGGCATCCTCCAGCCCATCGAGAAACATATGATCCTTGATTTCGCCGTGACCTATCCGGAACCCTCCGCGGGCTTTTTCAAGTAAGTAGGGCGCGTTAGTCATACTCTCCATACCGCCAGCAACAACTACGTTGGAAGAGCCTGCGAGCAGCAAGTCGTGGCCCAACATAGCTGCCTTCATCCCAGAGCCACACATTTTATTGACGGTGGTAGCGCCGACCGAATCCGGGATGCCCGCACCGATTGACGCCTGGCGAGCAGGAGCCTGCCCCTGGCCTGCGCCAAGGACGTTCCCAATGATTACTTCATCCACGTCTTCACCACTTAAACCAGCACGCTGCAATGCTGACCCGATAGCTGCCGACCCCAGTTGGGACGCGGTTACAGTTGTAAAATCTCCCTGCATGCCGCCCATGGGTGTGCGCGCACCACTGACAATGACAATAGGATTTAGACCGTTCATGGCTCGGATCCTTTCAAGGGAAATATAGTTTTAAGGTTGGTATATCACGCCAATTGTCTAAGCAAGTAATCAGAACTCCGTAAATTATCCATCTAGGAGACTAATCATTAATTCTTGTGTCTAAATCCCAAATTCTTCTACCAACACTTTATCTAGGACAACATCGAAATACCACGGAACTGCTAACATTCTCCTAATTAAAGAACGCCGGCTTCTTTAGCCTTGGCGGCCTTCTTCTCCAATCGCCCCTTTTGACCGGCCATCTCAATCATAAAGCGGGTATGTGTAGCCTTACCCACTTGATCTAAAGCATCGTGAATTTCCACATCAAACACCACCTTTGGTCCTTTAACCTCAATTACTTCAGCCCGCACCTCCACCCACATATTTAACAAAGTTGGGCCCATATGATCTATTTCCACCCGCGCTCCGACAGAGCTTTCGCCATCGTCAGCGTGCTCCTTCATCAATTCAAGACAGGTCCGCTCAACATCGGTAACCATCATAGGTGTGGCATAGACGCGCAGTTCGTCGCCCATGAAATCAATCGTTTTGTCCTTGGTCACATCGTAACGTTTACTGATTTTCAGGCCTGGTTGCAGGCTTTCTTTCATGATTTCCTCCGATTTGTTGGGTGATTTACTAGCGGCCACTGCCATTCATTATGCATGTAATCATAGGAAACTGTAATGCGAGACATTAGGTTAGTGCTTCTTCCAACTCCGCCATTGCACCAAACAAGCCCAACTCATGGCATTGCTCACGTAAAGTCTCTAAGGTCGATGGGTCTACGTGACCGTCTTCAAAATCTGCCAGGCCTTGGCCACGAGCCACAAAAAATTCAGCCCATGGCAAAGGGTCAGCCCGCACAAATTTTTCAAGGGCCGAACAATAATAACGAACCTGATACGTCTCTTTTGCTCCCAGACAGGCGTCGATGGCATCTCTATGAAACCATATGAAATTGTGGGCGTTTGCCCCTTCCTCGAGTAAATTTTCTCCCATTTTTAGCCATTTGTGGCGTTCATCATCATTCATGGCTAAACGTGCACGAAGGCCAAATAGTCGTGGTCCGTGAAAACCTATGCCCGTTGCATGACCAAGTTTAATTGCCTCGTCCAGGTTTTGGCGTGCGGCCGCAATTTCCCCCAAAGCCATTTCTCTGCGAGCCAGTTCGTAGAGCGTGTAAACTTCCATACGTTGGTTGTTCAGGGAGCGTGAAATTTCTAATGCTTCAAATAATGGCACTCCCGCCTCAACGGGATCGCCTCTATCCATCAAGATCTCGCCAATTATGATGCGGACGAACATGGCGCCACGCACATCATGGATGCGGTCTAATAGAGAAGCTGCATCCTCTAGTTCACGGATCGCCGAGCCTTGATCTCCCAAATAACGTTTCAGAACACCACGCATAAACTGATTCCGCGCCTGGATATCCAAAAAGCTATATTCCTGACACAGAACTAAACAGTGGTTAAAATGCTCCAGTGCCAGCCGCATACGGCCACAGGCATACTGCGCGTCACCCAAGCCTCCCTCAGCAGTGGCCTCCCATTTATGACTTCCAGCCTGCCGCGCATGCTGAAGAGATTGTGTTTGTAATTGCAAGCAATCCTCGAATTGGCCGGCAGCAAACGCGATGGTACCGCGATAGAAGAATATTTCTGCTAATTCCTCCGTTAAGCCCTCCTGTTCCGCCACGCTTTGTGCAAAAGCCAACTCCTCAAGTGTTTTTTCACCCTGTCCCAACATACGGCTGGCAGCGGCCATGCCGATCCATGCCTTGCAACGTTCCGTGTCCACTTTGGCCATGTTTAGGGCGGACTTACAGGAAGCCAATGCTTGACCTGCCTGTCCCACAACCCGTAGCAATTCCGCACGATATACAGTGAGAGAAAATTGATCTGCGCCTTGGGCCAGAGAAGAAAGTCCGCTGTCCACCAGCTCCAAAGCCCGTTCAATTCGGTAAGCAGCCGCTTCAGAACGAGCCGCTCGTTCGAGTGCTATAGGCGCTCTCTCACTTCCGGCCGCGGCCAGATGCTCGGCATACAACACTACATCCCGGTCCTGGTACCAATCAGCGGCGCGCAAATGTAATGATTGGCGCCGTTCCCGTAGGAACGACCTCTGAACTGCATCCCGGAATAGGGCATGGTAGAATTGCAAACCACGACCAGCCCTTCGGACCAAGTGATAGCGTATTAGATAATCCGGTTCGTAAAATTCGTTATTCATAACGAAACGA
>CAJWZI010000127.1 GCA_913049615.1 uncultured Alphaproteobacteria bacterium
CGCCTTGATATGGGGGCGCGAAGGAACGAGTGTCGTCACCGCCTGAAGGATTTTCTACTTTGATAACCTCGGCTCCCATATCGCCGAGGGTCATTGTACAAAATGGGCCGGCCAACACTCGGGTCAAATCAATGACCCGCAATCCGGCAAGCGGGCCTTTGGCGTCAGCTGAGGACATCGGCGAGCTCCTTAAAATCTTTCACAACAATATCTGGCTGGTGCGGCGTGTGACCAAAAGGCCTCCGCCGCCGGTCGATGAAGGCAGTAGGTATGCCACAAGATTTCGCACCGATACAATCAAAGGCATGGTTGGCCACAAAAAGAATTTCACTAGGCGCAAGTCCCAGAATTTCGACTGCTTTCTGGTAAGTGCTTTTATGTGGCTTGAAATGACCAACGACCTGAACAGAAATGACATAGTCGAACGGGAACCCAATATGGCGTTTTGCGGCCTCCAACATATCCTCATCGCCATTCGACAGGATGGCGAGGGTATGATCCATGGACAATCGCCGCAACGCTTCAATAACATCGGGAAACGGCTTCAACCGCTCAATCTCACTGACCAGCCAACAGGCTTCCTCCTCGGTATATTGAAACTCGCAGCGGTCCATGACGTAAGATACAGCACGCTCGCCAATGATACGGTAGGGGGTATGTTCGCCAGGACATAGGGCGTCGATCATCGAATTTTCGAAATGGGTACGCCGCCACCAAGTGACAAATCGATGGGGATCGCCATCCCATCCCTTTTCCTTGAGAAAATCCCGTACGGCATCAGTCAAGCCGTTTTGCATATCCACGACTGTGCCGTATTGATCGAACACCAAGGCCTTTATTTGTGACTTGTCCATCAACCGACCAATCTTTGAATCTCTTTAAACATCTCCGATTTTGCCTCCATGCCGATCCCTAAGTGTTCACCCGGCTCCGCCAATCCGGCTTTAATCACCACGTCATCGGCGAACCCACCAAATGGTTGAAAGACGCCTGGATAAGATTCAGACCCGCCCAGTTGCAGCCCCGCCGCCATCGCCAGGGCCAATTGATGACCACCGTGAGGGATCAGACGCCGGCGGGACCAACCCATCTGTTCAACCATGTCGACAACGTCTAAATATTCCGTCAGGCCATAGCTCAATGCCGGATCTAATTGGATCCAATCCCGCTCAGGCCTCATGCCACCGTGGCGTAGTAAATTCCTGGCATCCTGTAGGGAAAATAGATTTTCGCCAGTGGCGATAGCTCCCGAATATTCGGCTGACAGATCCGAGTTGAGCTGAAAATCGAGGGGATCACCCGGCTCCTCAAACCAGAACAGATCAAGTGGCCCCATGGCCTTGCCGTAGGCAAGAGCCGTGGACAATCCGAAACGGCCGTTCGCATCAACCGCTAAATCGGCACCGCCAACAAGGTCAGCTACTGTTTCTATACGCTTCATGTCATCAGCTAATGGAACGCCACCAATTTTCATTTTCAGGACCTTGTAGCCCTGGTCGCGATACGCCAACATTTCATCACGCAGCTGGCCCAAACCTTTCCCTGGGTAATAATAGCCGCCGCCTGGATACACCATGACGCGGTCATCATAATTGCCCCCATTGTAGTGATCAGACAGATAGCGCCACAGGGCCTGATCGGCAATTTTGGCCACCAGATCCCAAACTGCCATATCTAATGCAGCAACCGCGACGGAGCGATCTCCATGGCCTCCGGGTTTTTCGTTATTCATCATTACGTTTCGAATTCTGGAGGGAGCAAAATTCGTGCCGTCGTCATTCATTAATGAGCCCTCGTCAGCGGCGCGGATGCGTGGAATTAAGCGTTCTCGCAAAATTCCACCCTGAGCATATCGACCGTTTGAACAGAAACCATAGCCAGTCAACCGCCGGCCATGACGCATCACGTCGCTCTCCACGGCTACGACCGAAATAGTCATTTGCGAGAAATTCACATATGCGTTTTGGATCTGCGAGCTTATTGAGGCAGTTGCCTCGCGGATTTCTGTCAGGCGCATCTACCAACCCAGGGCATAATTGGCCCGACGTGGATCGGCACCGGATTCCAACAGTCCGGAGTTCAAATCCCTGCGAATGGCACACATGGCCCCCGCCATCCATTCCCACTCACCCCACCATTCGATCTTATGACCCATATCCTTCAACTGTTTACCTACAGCATCGTCAATGCGTCCCTCCAGCTTCAAAAGTCCAGGATGATAAGAATGGGGCGCGAAGGACTGCGGGAAGGAATATGAAGCGAAACGAGGTGCTTCCACCGCCTGCTGAGGATTCATGCCGAAGGCGTCAATATTCAACAAAGTCTGCGCCATCGCCTGGCATTGCACATCCGCACCAGGTGTCCCAAATGGCATAGACCATTCCCCCGGTCTGATGGCAATTGCAGGATTTGGAGTTAGGCGCGGCCGTTTGCCGGGTTGGATGGATGAAGGATGAGTGGGATCCGGGCGGGATTGAGAGCCCCGAGAAGAAGGCACAAAGCCTAGGCCCGGGATAATTGGTCCGTCAGACGATGTATCGGACGGCGTGGCAGAAAAGATATTTCCGTCAGCATCTACCGCGCAGACATACGACGTATCGAGAGCATCCAGCGTCGTAAATTTTGGCTCCGGCTGCGCCGCATCAGGGTCGCCCGATGGCGGCATACCCGGCCAAGCTTTGTCCGGGTCTATCAGAGCCCGCCGCTGTTCCGCATATCCATCTGACAGCAGCCAAGCGATAGGGACATCTACAAATCGGGGATCTCCATACCAACGTTCCCTATCCGCCGCCGCCAGCTTCACGGCCTCCGTCACGTGGTGAATATGAGCTGCCGAATTATGGCCCATGGCAGTAAAATCCCGGCCCCGGAGAAGTTGCATTATTTGCAACAGCATGGGCCCCTGACACCATGGCCCGCAGCTGTAAATCCTGGTGCCGTCGACGTCGACGGACAAAGCGTCCTCCACTTCTACTTCGAATTTGGCCAGATCATCCAGTCTGATCAGACCATCATTTTCGCTATGATAGGCCGCAATTTTTTGGGCCAGATCGCCCTTATAAAAATCATCGCGCGCCGCCCTTAATCCCGCCGCACGATCTCCGTTGGAAGCCGCCTCACAATCCGCCATGTGCTGCAGGCTATCGCCTAAATCCGACTGGCGAAAAATCTCGCCCACTCGTGGCGGGTGACCGTTCGGCAGATAGATTTTCGCATTTTGCGGCCAACGGGCATATTTTTCTGCTTTACTTTCCAAAACCTCGGCCATCAATGCGTACATAATGAAGCCGTCCTTGGCCAGGCGAATGGCGGCAGCGGCGACTTCGCCGAAGGTCATGGTGCCAAATAGTTCCAACGCCTTTATCCAGGCAGCGGGAGCGGCTGGGATGATGCAGCGAAGTATGCCCTCGGGTACGCTGTCGGGATACTCTCGTTGGAAAAGTGCAGGATCCGTCGCCTTCGGCCAAGTTCCCAGTCCCGATATGGTGACGACGCGTCGTTCTTCAGCCAAATAAATAATGATTGGCGCGACACCGGCCACACCTACCAATTCGCTTTGCACCACGCCCAACGTGATGCCAGCAGCAACGCCGCCATCTATGGCATTTCCTCCCGCTTCCATGACCTGAAAGCCCGCTTGCGCAGCCAGATAGTGGCCGGCCGATGTCATATGGCGATGTCCACGCAGCGTGGGACGGTAGGCATCCATGAACGTAGCGGGGGTCTGCATTCGCGTGCTCCTCGACGGGGGCGATTAGTGGCCCGTGAACACAGGAGGCTGCTTTTTGGTGAAAGCTAGCATGGCCTCCTTGGAATCAACATAACCGGATAGCTTAGAGGTCACGGTCTGCTCGAAACGGTAACCACCCCGCAAACTCATTTCTTCTGTAGTTTTAGGTGAATGTTCGGCAATACGTGAGGTCACAGGGCTCTTAGCAGCATTGGTGTGGGCAGAAAACACCCTACCCGCGCCTGTCAGTGCAGTTATACGGACGTTGTCCATATCCGAAATAGTATCGAACACCAGCATCATCTCTTCACGATTACGCCGGTCTTCTGCTTTCACGGACTGTCCATTGTCACTGGGCAATGTGATCATAGATCTTACAGCATACAACTTTGGTTTTCACCAATGCCCCTCAGGTTGCGCGGCTGCCGGGGATATCTGTGATCAGCATTGAGCCAGGTTTGTGCGTTATACAAAATGATGGCTTCGCTGCCATGACGACGGCCTGCGGGGTGACACCACAGGCCCAGAAGACAGGCACCTCGCCCGCCCGGATTTCCGGCACATCGCCCCAGGCCGGTTCATCCAGCCGCCCGATACCGATTTCGGCGGGGTCACCGATATGCAGGGGCTTGCCATGGGTCATGGGAAACCTGGCCGTGATTTCAACTGCGCGGATCGCTTCCTCCATGGGCATGGGCCTCATGGATACCACGGTAGGACCATGGAACGGCCCGGCCGGAACAGTTTGAATATTGCTGATATACATGGGCACAGTGTAATCCAGCTCCAAGTGGCGCATGGGCACACCACCCGCCAGTAGAGCCTGCTCAAAAGAAAAAGAGCAGCCCAAAATAAAGGCGACCAGGTCATCCCGCCACAGATCGGTGATATCTGTCACGGTGCTCGACAGCTCACCTTCTCGGTAGACGTTGTAGGAGGAGATATCGCTACGGATATCTATATCTTGGCCCAAAGTCCGTAGCATGGGATCGCCCGTATCAGAGATCCCTACCAGGGGGCACGGTTTGGGATTCCGTTGGCAAAAGCGAGCGAATTCCAGTGCTAGATCCGCAGACAAAATCGCCAGATTACCCTGCATGTAACCCAATGCCATGCCGCCGGTCTGCCCCGTGATTTCACCACGACGGATTAAGCCACGTACTTGAGCTGGGCTCGCCTCACCCAGATCGCCGATCAGGTCATCGTAATCCCGCAGTGCCATAATGCGTCCCCCCTAGATGGCTACGCCCAAGTTGCCGAGACGCTGGGTCAGTTTGTTGTCCTCTCCATAATCTCTTAGCTTTCGGTTAAGGCTCTTAAATTGGAATTTCGATGGCACCCAACCGTGCAGTTAATTTTCGGTTTTCTGCGTAGTCGACAGGCACTGCAATTAACGCAGGCCCTTCTTGTTGGAACGCTTCTTCAAGTGCCGGCACCAATTGATCGGCGGCAGTTATCTCTCTGCCCCACATTCCGTAGGCTTCCGCCAATTTTGTGAAGTCGGGATTCCCGAATTTCAAATTCGAGTGCTTGCCATCAAAGGCATCTTGCTGTTTCCACTTGATCAATCCATATTCACCGTCAACCCAAACCATTGCAACAATGTTGAGTTTTCGACGAACGGCGGTTTCAAGTTCTTGTACATTCATCCCAAAGCCGGCATCACCGCTAATTGATAAAATCTTCCTGTCCGGCAACGCTATCTTGGCGCCGAGGGAACCTGGCATTGCAAAGCCCATGGTGCAAAAACCATTTGATATGAGGCAGGTATTGGGCTCTTGGCATTGGTAATAACGAGAGATCCACATTTTGTGGGCGCCAACGTCGGAAAGCAGCACATCGTCCGGACCGAGGACTTGCCGCACGTCCCATAGGATCTTCTGTGGCTTCATTGGACAATTGGTGTCGTCTTTTTCAGCTGCGAAATCCTCTGTCAGAGTGTTACGTAAATTGCCCCGCGTTTTGATATCGAATAAAGGCAATTGGTCCTTGTGGCGTTCCTCAACGAGTTCGTTGAGTTGCCAGAGCCCATCTGCCAAATC
>CAJWZI010000128.1 GCA_913049615.1 uncultured Alphaproteobacteria bacterium
ACATAAAGCGGCACTAACATGGACCAGGGCGATTCATGAATATGGCTAATGACTTCCTGGCTAGCGCGCGATTCACCGTGGAAAGTCATGAACAACAAGCGCCAGGAATAAAATGCCGTCATCACTGCCGCTGCCAAGCCCAGCCAGAAGGCGTATTGCCCCGCCCCTGTGTGGGCCGCAAAGGCGGATTCTAAAATGGCATCCTTGGAGTAAAAGCCTGCGAATACGGGTAGGCCGGCCAGGGCCAAGGAGCCAATCCACATCATGGCGTAGGTCTGGGGAATGTACTTGTAGAGCCCGCCCATGCGCCGCATGTCCTGCTCATTCGACATAGCATGAATGACGGAGCCGGAGCCCAGGAACAGTAGCGCCTTGAAAAAGGCATGGGTGAACAAATGAAAGATCGCCACCGGATAGGCCCCCACCCCCAGGGCAAAGAACATGTAACCCAGTTGGCTACACGTAGAATAAGCGATCACCCGCTTAATATCGTTCTGCACCAAACCCACCGTAGCGGCAAAAAACGCGGTCGATGCGCCGACAATGGTCACCACGGTAAGAGCGACAGGGGAATATTCGAACATCGGGGAACAGCGGGCGACAAGGAATACGCCAGCTGTGACCATGGTCGCCGCGTGGATCAGGGCACTAACCGGCGTTGGACCTTCCATGGCATCGGGCAGCCAGGTGTGCAGCGGCACCTGGGCCGATTTACCCATAGCACCGATGAATAGCAGAATGCATATAGTCGTCATGACATCGAATTCCCAACTCAGGAATTCCAACGTCTTGCCAACCTGATCCGGACTGGCTGCGAAGACAGTGTCCAAATCGACGGAACCGAACACCATAAAGATCGCCATGATGCCCAGGCCAAAACCGAAGTCGCCAACCCGATTGACAAGAAATGCCTTGATGGCCGCAGCGTTGGCTGATGGCCGGTGATACCAGAATCCGATCAACAGATATGACGCCAGTCCCACGCCTTCCCAACCAAAGAACATCTGCAGGAAGTTGTCCGCCGTCACCAGCATCAACATTGCAAAGGTGAATAAGGACAGATAAGCCATGAAGCGGGGCTTGTGGGGATCGTGGGACATGTAGCCAACAGAATAGACATGCACTAACGCCGACACCCCGTTGACTACAACCAACATGACCGCTGTTAACTGGTCAATACGCAAAGACCAGGAGACATCAAAGGTGCCCGAGACGATCCAAGACGCCACCTCGACTTTGACCGGCTGGCCGTCTAGGGCCACCTGCCAAAATGCCACTAGCGACAGCACCGCCGAAATGACTACCGCGCCGCAGGTAATCCCTTGCGACGGACGGTCTCCCAGGACCCGGCCGAAAATGCCGGCAATTAGGAACGCTATAAGGGGTAGGAAGACTATAGCGTGATACATCTAACCCCTAGCCCTTCATCAGGTTTATATCTTCGACTTCGATGGTGCCGCGATTGCGGAAGTAAACCACAATGATAGCCAATCCGATGGCTGCCTCGCCCGCCGCGACCGTAAGGACAAACATTGCAAAGATTTGGCCTACCAGGTCGTTCAGGAATACTGAAAAGGCAATCAAATTGATGTTTACCGCCAACAGCATCAGCTCGACGGACATCAAAATAATGATGACGTTCTTCCGATTCAGGAAGATCCCAAAAATTCCGATGGTGAACAGTACCGCTGCCAGGGTGAGATAATGGCCAAGGCCGATTGAAAAAAACTCCGTCACATGCGCACCATCAAATGCCCTGCCCCGGCTGAATTTTTTTAAGCTCCACCGCGTCCTCGCGCCGCCGGGCCAATTGGTCCCGGATCACCTGTTTGCGGACACCCGGGCGCTGCCGCAGGGTCAGTACAATGGCCCCTACCATGGCAATCAGCAGGATCATGCCCGCAGCCTGAAAAGGGTAGATATATTTTGTGTAGAGCACATCACCCAGCGCAGCGGTATTTTGGCGGTGAACCATGTCCGGGATCGGCTCGGTTCCCGTCGCCAAGACCTCCGGTGATATGGTTGCCGTGCCTAGAACCATCAGCAATTCGACCAACAGGATGATGCCGACCAATAAACCGATTGGCATGTATTGCAAAAAACCTTCGCGCATCTCAACGAAGTTGATGTCCAACATCATGACGACAAACATGAACAATACTGCCACGGCCCCCACATAAACCACGACCAGGACCATCGCCAAGAATTCCGCCCCGATGAGGACGAAAAGGGCCGCCGATGTAAAGAAGGTCAAGATCAGGCACAAGACCGAATGCACCGGATTGCGAGCACAAACCACCATGATCCCACCGAACACCGCGATGATGGCAAAAATGTAAAATGCGATTCCCTGCAGGATCATCCCGTCATGTCCAATCTAACCTAGCGGTAAGGCGCGTCAGCGGCAATATTCGCCGCGATCTCGCGCTCCCATCGATCGCCATTGGCCAGCAATTTTGCCTTGTCATAGAACAGTTCCTCGCGGGTTTCCGTAGCGTATTCGAAGTTGGGGCCTTCTACGATGGCATCCACCGGGCAAGCCTCCTCGCAATAACCGCAATAGATGCATTTGGTCATGTCGATGTCATACCTAGTGGTTCGCCGGCTACCATCATCTCGTGGTTCAGCTTCTATGGTAATGGCCTGTGCGGGGCAGATCGCTTCGCACAGTTTGCAGGCGATGCAACGTTCTTCTCCATTAGGATAGCGGCGCAAGGCGTGTTCGCCTCGGAACCGAGGGCTCAAGGGGCCTTTTTCGTAAGGGTAATTCACCGTTACTCGTTTGCGGAACATATAGCGAAAGGTCAGGGCCATGCCCTCGACAATCTCCCACAACAGCAGGGCACGGACGTTCTGTTTCATGAAGCTCATGGTTCAGGCTCTTTTCATGTCTGCGGCACGAGATCAAAGGCCACCAGTACGCCGGCCGTCAACGCCACCCAGAATAGAGAAAACGGTAAAAAAACTTTCCAGCCCAGGCGCATCAACTGATCATACCGATAGCGCGGCAAGGTGGCTCGCACCCAGACGAAAACAAATAAGAGGAATGAAATTTTCAGGAAAAACCAGATGGGTCCAGGTATCCAATTGAATGGCGCTATATCGAACGGCGGTAGCCAGCCGCCAAGGAACAGGATCGCCGTCATACCTGACATCAGGATCATGTTGGCATATTCGCCGAGGAAGAACAGGGCAAAGGTCATGGAAGAATATTCGGTCTGATAGCCCGCAACCAGTTCCGCCTCGGCTTCGGGTAAGTCAAAGGGATGACGATTGGTTTCCGCAAGAGTCGAAATAAAGAAGATAATGAACATTGGGAACAGGGGTATGAAGAACCAGACTCCTTCCGCCTGGGCCCGCACCACGTCCGAGACGTTAAGCGATCCGACGCAAAGCAGGACCGTTATAATGACAAAGCCGATGGAAACTTCATAGCTGACCATTTGCGCCGCCGAGCGCAGGGCGGATAGAAAAGGATATTTGGAGTTAGAGGCCCAGCCCGCCATGACAATGCCGTAAACACCCAGAGAGGAGATGGCGAACAGGTACAGGATACCTACATTGATGTCCGAAATCACGACGCCTTCATCAAACGGGATCACTGCCCAAGCCACCATGGACAACAGGAATAACAATATCGGCGCAATCACGAAAATAAACTTGTTGGCCGAGGTAGGGAGTACTGTTTCCTTGAAGAATAACTTGGCTCCATCTGCGAAGGCCTGCAGCAGGCCAAACGGCCCGACCACATTTGGGCCCATACGCAATTGCATAGCGGCCATGACCTTACGCTCGGCATATGTCAACATGGCAACGAAAAATAGTAGCGGCACCACGATAGCCAAGATTTGCGCCACGATAAAGATGCCCGGCAGCAGGTATGTGGCCCAGAACTCAGCCATCGATGCCTGTCGCCTCTTCCCCTCCTAGATAAAGTTGACTGCACTCCGCCATCACGGCGGACGCGCGGCAGATGGCGTTGTCTAGATAATAGTCGCTGACAGGGCTTTCAAACGGCGCCTCGGCCAATTCGCCAATCGTCCCAAAGGCACCCATCTCGCCCGGGGCCACCTCGTCGGTTTTTGCTAGGGTAGGCGCCACCTCCACCATATGTTGGCGTAACTGCGCCAAACTATCATAGGGCAAGGGCTGTTCTAAAACGTCTGAATAGGCGCGCAATATGGTCCAGTCCTCCCGTGCATCACCAGGCGGATCATTCGCCCGCCGGCTATGTTGCACCCGACCTTCCGTATTGACCCAGGTCGCAGCCTTTTCGGTATACGCAGCCCCCGGCAGAATAACATCAGCGCGGTGCGCGCCCGCGTCTCCATGATGACCCTGATAGATGACAAAGGCATTGCCGAGGCCGTCCATGTCAATTTCATCAGCGCCAAGCAGCCAAACCAGATCAATCTCGCCTTTACCAGCTCCGTCGATGATTGAGGCAACGTCCCGCCCGCCATCACCCGGCAGGAAACCGATATCCATGCCACCGACCCGCGAGGCGGCTCTGTGCAAAATGTTGAAACCATTCCAATTGTCACGGATCATACAGTTCTTTTCAGCCACTTGACGGGCGAGTCCGAAGACAGCCGCACCGTCATCACGGGCTACTGCACCGCTACCCAGCAAAATCATGGGCCGCTCCGCCGCCGCAAGAACCTGGGCAAAACCAAGACTACCGTCAAAAATTTCTCTCAAGGTTGCCGGGCCGGCGCCAAGGTAGTCGTATTTGTAAGTCAACTCCACTTTTGGCCCGATCACGCCGACCTTCAATCCACCCCGCAGCCAACGTTTGCGGATGCGGGCATTGACCAGGGTTGCT
Organism: uncultured Alphaproteobacteria bacterium; assembly: GCA_913049615.1. The sequence continues at coordinate 4,826 of CAJWZI010000128.1, forward strand.
TCCCAGCGCGTATTGGTACCGACCAGCAGAATGGCGTCTGATTCTTCAATTCCAGAGATAGATGTATTGAAAAGATAATCGCCGCGATGCGTGCCGCTGATTTTAGCGCCGTCTTGGCGACAATCGAGGTTGGCGGAACCAAGGACAGCGAACAGTTCCTTTAAGGCCAGCATTGCCTCTACGTCCGCCATGTCGCCGGCGATGGCGGCCATTTGCGAACCTTCCATGTCATACATCTTGGCTTTAATGGCGGCAAAGGCTGTCTCCCAACTTGCCGCCTGGAGTCTGCCATCAACCCGCACATAGGGTTTGTCCAAACGCTGACGGCCCAGACCATCGACCGCATAGCGGGACCGGTCACCCAGCCATTCCTCGTTCACGTCCTCATGCAGACGCGGCAGCACCCGCAGCACCTCGTTACCCCGGCAGTCAATGCGAATATTGCAACCCACAGCGTCATGGACATCGATGCTCTCGGTCTTGCGCAATTCCCAAGGTCGAGCATTGAACGCATAAGCTTGGTTGGTCAGCGCACCTACGGGGCAAACATCTACCAAATTACCCGATAGTTCAGACGTCAGAGCCTCTTCAACGTAGGTGCCGATTTCGGTCTCCTCGCCCCGGAAGGTGGCGCCCAGTTCCTCAACACCGGCGATTTCAGTAGCGAAACGGATGCACCGAGTACAGGTAATGCAGCGGGTCATGGATGTCGCGACCAAGGGCCCAAGGTATTTATCCTTCAAGGCCCTCTTATGCTCTGTAAACCTGCTATTGCCTCGGCCAAAGGCCATAGCCTGATCCTGTAAATCACACTCGCCGCCCTGATCGCAGATCGGGCAATCCAGGGGATGATTGATCAAAAGGAATTCCATGGCGCCCTTCTGCGCCTTGACAGCAACCTCGGAATTTGTGCGAATGACCATACCGTCACCCACGGG
>CAJWZI010000129.1 GCA_913049615.1 uncultured Alphaproteobacteria bacterium
CTGGTGCAAGCCGCTGCCCGCGGGCCAGCGACTCGCAATTGCCGTCGAGGGTCAGACCCGCGAAATTGAACTGCCGCTAATCGGTGCTTTTCAAGCTGATAATGTCCTCTGTGCCATCGCGCTAATTTTAGCCTCTGGTGAACCGCCAGATGCAGTGCTAGCGGCGGCAGAAAAACTGACCGTAGTGACCGGAAGGTTGCAGGCCGTGGGCGGTGGCGTCTTCGTGGATTATGCTCATAAACCCGACGCCCTGCGTGCCGCGATCACCGCCCTGCGACCCTATGCTAAGGGTCAACTGATCGTCCTATTTGGCTGCGGCGGAGACAGGGACCGCGGTAAACGTCTCCAGATGGGTCGTATTGCTCACGAACTAGCAGATAGGGTCGTTGTTACCGATGACAATCCCCGAAGCGAGGATCCGGCCGCCATTCGAGCTGAAATACTTCGCGGATGTCCGGATGCTGTGGAGATCGGGGAACGTCGAAAAGCGATTGCCAAGGCGATTGGTTGGTTGGGATCTGACGATGTGTTGCTGATCGCTGGCAAAGGTCACGAAACTGGACAGGAGATCGCCGGCGTGATCCGTTCATTCGACGACGTTGCCGTCGCTCGTGCAGTTTTGAAAGAGGGCGTATCATGAATGCGCCCACTCTATGGTCGGTGGCCGAGGCCGCAGCTGCTACCAATGGTCAGGGCCAGGGCGATTGGCGGGTAAGCGGCGTATCGACGGACAGCCGAACGGTGCAACAAGGTGATCTTTTTGTTGCCATCCAAGGGCCTAAATTTAACGGTCATCGGTTTGCTGCGGACGCTTTGAAGCGTGGTGCCGCAGCTGTCATGGTCCATGAACAACCCAATGACTTGGCGTCCGATGCACCTGTTTTAATGGTAGCCAATACCATGGCCGGATTGGAGGCTTTGGGTGTTGCTGCCAGGGCGCGTACTGCCTCTAAGATTGCCGCTGTAACTGGTAGCGTGGGTAAGACTGGGACAAAAGAGGCCTTGTTGCGTGTTCTTGCGAGCGTCGCGCCCACCCACGCCTCACAAGGCAACCTGAATAATCATTGGGGCGTGCCGCTGAGTTTGTCCCGCATGCCGGCCGACAGTGTTTACGGCGTTTTCGAACTGGGCATGAACCACGCCGGTGAAATTACTCCGCTGAGCCGGATGGTCCGCCCTCATGTGGCGATCATCACCAATGTGGAATTAGTGCATTTGGAATTTTTTGCATCTCTTTGCAAGATCGCGGATGCCAAGGCTGAGATTTTTGCGGGATTGCAGCCAGGCGGCGTTGCCATTTTGAACCGGGACAATACCTACTTCACCCACCTAGAAACTGCTGCAAAAGCCGCGGGCGCGGGCCGGATCATATCTTTTGGTGTTCATGAAGCAGCTGAGGTTAGATTGATCGAATTGGCGGAGCACCCCACGTGTAATTGCATATTCGCTGACATCGACGGCCAGGCCGTTACCTATAAGATCGGCGCGCCTGGTCGCCATTGGGCCATTAACAGCCTCGCGGTACTGGCGGCGGTCAGGGCTCTTTCCGCTGATCTGGGACTGGCTGCTCTTGCCATGGCCGACGTTTTGCCGACTAGCGGACGAGGGGCACGTCACCGTGTCGATTATGGCGATGGCAGTATTTTGATTATTGACGAAAGTTACAATGCCTCGCCGGTGGCCGTAGCGGCGGCTATTGAAACCCTCGGCGCGGTCGAGGTGGACAAGCTAGGCCGGCGCATCGCGGTCTTGGGCGATATGCTGGAAATGGGACCAGCCTCTCCTGGCCTGCACGCGGATCTAGCTCCGGCGTTAGTATCAGCGGGTGCGGATCTCGTGTTTGCATGCGGTCCTTCGATGGCAAATCTGTTTGAAGCTCTACCAGGGCATATGCGAGGCCGTTACGAGTCGACATCCGCTGAACTGTTGCCAAGGGTCGTTGCCGCTGTGCAGGCAGGCGACACGGTTCTAGTCAAGGGATCGTTGGGTATAGCCATGGCGCCCATCGTCAGGGCCTTGTTGGAATTAGGTCCGAATTTCGATGCTAATGCGTCGGCGGTGCGGGGCTAGGAAAATGCTTTTCAACCTTCTCTATCCCCTGGCGGACCAATTCGGATTGTTTAATTTATTCCGCTATTTGACCTTCCGCACGGGCGCGGCTGTGATGACTGCTTTGATCATCAGCTTCATTATCGGTCCGTTGTTGATTCGCTGGTTGCGCAGCAAACAGGCGCGGGGACAACCGATCCGCGATGATGGCCCGAAACGCCATATCGTTGCGAAACAAGGCACTCCAACTATGGGCGGCTTCATGATCCTTTTGGCGCTGTCAGTCTCGACCCTCTTGTGGGCTGACCTGAACAACCACTATGTCTGGGCCGTATTGCTGGTGACCGCTGGGTTTGGATTGATTGGCTTCGCAGATGACTACCTGAAGGTGACCCGGGCCAATGTGCAAGGATTACCTGGAAAGTTGAAATTGGTTATGGAAGTCGTGGTGGCCGTCATGGCGGCGCTTTGGATTATCGACTTACAACCGCATACCATGGCCAGCCATTTGGCTGTTCCGTTTACAAAGGGCTTCTTATTAGATCTTGGCTTGTTTTACGCGCCCTTTGTCGCTCTGGTCATGGTTGGTTCCTCTAATGCGGTGAACCTGACGGATGGCCTGGATGGTTTGGCTATAGGCCCGCTGATCATTGCCGGTTCTGCATTTGCCTTGATCGCCTATCTAACCGGCAACGTGATCTTTGCCTCCTATCTGCAGTTGCATGCCATCCCCGGTGCCGGCGAGCTGGCTGTCTATTGCGGCGCTTTGGTGGGCGCGGGCCTCGGGTTTTTGTGGTTCAACGCGCCGCCTGCCATGGTCTTTATGGGTGACACCGGCAGCTTGTCCCTGGGTGGCGGTTTGGGTGCTGTCGCGGTGGTGACTAAACACGAACTGGTCCTAGCGGTGGTCGGTGGATTGTTCGTATTGGAGACTGTCTCGGTTATCGTTCAGGTCGCTTCATTCAAGTTGACCGGGCGGCGGGTCTTCCGCATGGCGCCGCTGCACCACCATTACGAACAAAAGGGCTGGGCCGAACCTACTATTGTCATCCGGTTCTGGATTATCGCCGTCATTTTAGCCTTGATCGGCTTAGCCACCTTGAAGTTGCGTTGATTATGATACCTATCACCACATACCAGGACAAGGGAGTGGCTGTGTTCGGTCTAGGCCGAACCGGTCTGTCTGCCGTAAGGGCCTTGGTGGCCGGTGGCGCGGACGGGTTGGTCTGGGACGACGATCCGAACCGTCGGTTGGCGGCCAAGGAACTAGGAGCTCGTGCCGCCGAACCTTTGGCAGAGGCATGGGATGGCATTACTGCTCTAGTGCTGAGTCCTGGCGTGCCCTTGACCCATCCCCAACCCCATCCTGTGGTGGTGTTGGCTCATCGCTTAGGGGCTGAAATTCTAGGTGATGTGGAGTTGTTCGCCCGCGGCAAGCCCGCATGCAAGGTGGTTGCAATAACTGGCACAAATGGCAAATCGACAACTACGTCTTTATTACACCATATTCTCATTGAGGCGGGTGTGCGCTCGCAGGCTGGGGCAAATCTGGGTCATCCGGTTTTAGACTTTGATGTCCTTGATCAATCCGCCGCCTATATCCTGGAATTGTCCTCCTACCAGATTGACCTAACATCGGGATTGCGCCCTGACGCGGTGGCCTTGCTCAACATCAGCCCCGATCATCTGGATCGTCATGGCGGCATGGATGGTTATGTCACAGCGAAACGCCGCTTGTTGGAAATGGCGGGGCCGGACGTGCCCCTCATCATCGGTGGCGACGACGAATATTCCTCTCGCATTTGCCAGGATATGTATGCGAAGGGCCGAAAGGTCGTTGAAATCGCCGTTGGTCGGGCCATAGCCGAGGGCATTTTTGTTCAGGACGGTTTGTTGCAACGTGCCGGTTATGAAGACGCCATCACGGATCTGTCCAACATTGACACCCTCCAGGGTCCTCACAATTGGCAGAATGCCGCTGCTGCTTTTGGTCTGGCGGAGGCTTTCGGATTGTCGGAAACACAAATTCTGCACGGCCTTCGCAGCTATCCCGGTTTGCCCCACCGTATGGAAATCGTAGCCCGCGTCGATAATGTGCTGTTTGTCAACGATAGCAAAGCCACTAACGCTGAAGCCGCCGCCCATGCACTGGCTGTCTATGATGACATCTTCTGGATTGCCGGCGGGATCGCAAAACAGGGCGGCATCCATTCACTGGCACCCTATAACGGTAAGATCCGCCGTGCCTATCTGATCGGCGAGGCAGCGCCTTCGTTTGCAGAATTTCTGAATGGGCGGGTCAAACATGAACTTTCGGGCCGCTTGGTGACAGCTATACAGGCGGCATATAAGGATGCGTCAAAATCAGGCGGCGTAGTTCTATTGTCGCCGGCCTGCGCTAGCTTTGATCAATTTACTAGTTTCGAGGCTCGTGGTGATCAATTCCGGGCCCTGGCCCAGGAAATTGCCGGAAATGACAGCAATGGCTCATCGCGTCGTGTTGCGGGAGGCGCCTTATGATTTCTTTTCCCCGGACCGATACCTCTCTGGTCGGCCGCTGGTGGTGGACAGTGGATCGCTGGACCCTGCTGGCGGTAGCATTGTTGATCGCTATCGGCACCTTGTTGACCTTGGCCGCCAGCCCAGCGGTGGCGGAAAAACTGGGTCTGGATCCGCAGCATTTCGTCTTGCGCCAGGTGGTTTTTCTTCCTTTGGCCATAGCTGTGATGTTCATCGTCTCGTTGATGAGTCCCCGGGGTGTGCGCCGCATCTCAGCCATTGGTCTGGCGATAAGTTTAATTTTTGTGGGCTTGACATTGTTGATGGGCGAGGAAATCAAAGGTGCCACGCGGTGGTTGCAGCTCGCGGGACTATCCATCCAACCATCAGAATTCGTGAAACCGTGTTTTGCTGTTACCGCCGCCTGGATGCTAGCGGAACAGCGCCGACGCGAAGGAGTGCCGGGCGGATTGATCTGTTGCGCCTTGTTCGCGGTCGTTGTCTGGCTATTGGTTTCGCAACCTGATTTTGGCATGACCGCCGTGGTCAGCGCCGTCTGGTTTGGTCAATGTTTCATCGCTGGTCTGCCAATGTTGTGGGTAGGCATATTAGCTGTTTTGGGTTTGGTTGGCGCCGTCGTTGCGTACGCCACCTCGGCTCACGTAGCCAGCCGCATTGATCTTTTCCTAAATCCGGCAAGCGGTGATTCCTATCAGATTGACCGTGCTATGGACGCTTTCGGCCAAGGTGGTCTGCTGGGACGCGGCCCAGGAGAGGGCATGGTCAAACGGGTGTTGCCCGATGCTCACACCGACTTCATTTTTTCAGTGGCCGGCGAAGAATTCGGTCTGATTGCCTGCCTGATCATCGTGGGCTTGTTTGGTTTTGTCACCATGCGGGGTTTTGCCCGGTTATTGCATGAAGAGGACCTGTTTGTTCTGTTGGCGGCGGCGGGGCTATTGACCCAGTTTGGTTTGCAGGCGCTGATCAATATCGGCGTGAACGTGAATTTGTTGCCTACCAAAGGCATGACCTTGCCCTTCATTTCATACGGTGGCTCTTCCATGCTGGCGCTCGCCTTGGCAATGGGGATGGTGCTGGCTTTGACTCGGCGGCGACCCAATCTTGGGGGGCTGCCATGAC
>CAJWZI010000130.1 GCA_913049615.1 uncultured Alphaproteobacteria bacterium
ATTGGTGCTCCGACTCGAGCCCAATCGGCTACCGCCGTGGCTATCGCCCGCATCAACGTGCAGGGCAATCAGCGGATTGAGGCGCAGACCGTTAAGTCCTATATGTCGATCTCACCAGGCGAACCCTACAGTTCCCGTCTCGTTGATCAATCTCTGAAAAGACTATTTGCCACCGGACTGTTCGCGGATGTTTCTATTCGCCGTCTAGGGAACATCCTGGTAGTGAGCGTGGTCGAAAATCCGATCATCAACCGTTTGGCATTTGAAGGAAACCGTCGGATCGCTGATGACGCGCTGGAAACTGAGGTGCAATTGCGGCCGCGCATCGTTTATACCCGTAGCCGTGTCCAGGCGGATGTGCAACGCATTCTACAGGTGTACCGCCGTAACGGTCGTTTCGCGGCGTCCGTTGAGCCCAAGGTGGTACAACTGGAGCAGAACCGAGTTGATTTAATTTTTGAAATAAATGAAGGTCGCGTCACTGGAGTGCGACGTATCGATTTCATTGGCAATCGGAATTTTAGTGACGGGAAATTGCGTTCCGTCATGGCAACCAAGGAGTCGCGTTGGTATCGTTTTTTTTCATCAGATGACACATATGACCCGGACCGTGTCACCTTGGACCGCGAGCTTTTGCGGAAATTCTATCTGGAACGGGGATTTGCGGATTTCAGGGTGCTTTCTGCGGTGGCTGACTTGACACATGATCGTTCTGAATTTTTCATAACATTCACAGTTGAGGAAGGTGAACTCTACAAATTTGGCGAGGTCGATATTTCCACTTCATTGAAGGATCTCGACCCAAAATTATTGCACGGGTTTCTCGATGTAGTAGTAGGCGAGACCTACAATGCCGAGAAAATTGAACGAAGTTTAGGAAGACTAAATTTCGCTGTCGGTCAGCTTGGATATGCGTTTGTGGACATACGTCCACGTGTGAAACGACGCCGGGATGACAGGGTGATTGATCTTGTGTTTGAGATTATCGAGGGGCCGCGGGTCCATGTCGACCGGATCAATATTACAGGCAACGTGCGAACCCTGGACGAAGTTATCCGCCGGGAAATAAAGCTAGTAGAAGGCGACGCCTTCAATACCGCAAAGCTGCGCCGGTCTCGACGGCAAATTCAGCGCTTAGGTTTTTTTGACAAGGTGGATATAACGCAAAAAAAGGGTGGGACACCGGACAAGGCAATTATTGATGTCAATGTACAGGAGCGTTCGACCGGTGAACTGAGTTTCGGTGTTGGTCTGTCGACAACGGAAAACGTGGTCGGCGACATCTCGATACGGGAACGCAACCTGCTGGGCAAAGCTCAGGATTTGCGTCTCACTCTTGGGTTATCCACCAGCCGACAGCAGCTGGACCTGTCCTTCACGGAGCCATATTTCCTTGATAGGAATTTGGCTGCCGGTTTTGATGTTTTCAGCTTCAAGCAAGATCAACAGGACCGATCTTCCTTCGACGAACAGGCTGATGGTTTTAAGCTTCGGACACGGTTTCCCATTACCGAGAATCTGAAACAAGGTGTGCGCTACACATTGCGCAACGACAAGATTAAGAACATTAATAACAGAACGTCACAATTCATCCTTCTCGATGAGGGCGAATTCGTGACCTCGTCTGTAGGCTACACTTTGACATATGATACTCGTGACGACATTGCCTTGCCGAGTACTGGCATCATCATTCGTGGCGGCCAGGAATTCGCCGGCCTGGGCGGCGATATCCGGTATATCCAGAGCACTGCAAAACTCGCCTATTATTATCCCTTTACCTATGATGTGGTTGGGAATGTAACATTAGCGGGGGGCAACATCATTGGACTGGATCAAAATGTTCGCGTTTTGAACCGATTTTTTCTCGGCGGTGATACTTTCCGAGGGTTCGAATCCGGTGGAGTAGGACCCAGAGACGCTGTTTCGAAAGATTCTATTGGTGGTAACACATACGCAGTCTTGACGGGTGAAATGCGCTTTCCCATCGGTTTGCCGAACGAATTTGGCGTGTTAGGGCGAGCGTTTACCCAGATGGGAACCCTTTTAGATCCGGATGTTAGCGGACGTGACTTACAGGACTCCAATAGCTTGAGGCTGAGTATAGGCGTTGGGCTTTCGTGGCGCTCACCCTTTGGGCCAATTCGTATCGATATGGCCCAGGCTGTGCTTAAGGAAGACTTCGACAAAGATGAATTTTTCCAGTTTAGTTTTGGCACGAGATTCTGAGACGATGCTGGATACGTGGTCATGCGCAGTTATTTGAGCCGAATTTTACTGGCACAGCTCATTTCGTTGGGAATAATGGGCATGCCTTTAGCACAAGATTTACCGAGGGCGGTAGTCGCGGTGCTTGACTATGCCAGGATTCTTAAAGTTTCAGATGCGGCCAAGGGTGTCGGTCGACAGATACGGCAATACCGGGACGGATTTGCTGAGGAGATTCGTGCGGACGAGCTGCGGCTTCGCGCGGCTGAAACTACTCTAAAGCGAGAGCGCAGCGGGCTGAGCCCCGGCGATTTCGAGAAACGCCGGCGAGAGTTTCGAGAAGAGGTCCTCGCCGCGCAAAAGCGTGGGCAGAATCGCAAACGGCAATTGGACCGAGCGTTTAAGAAGGCCATGGATCAAATTCAGGGAACGGTCATTCCGATCGTGCAGGCAATGACAAAGGCAGAGGGATACACGCTCGTTGTTGACAAATCCCAGGTCCTCTTCGCCAGCCGTGCGCTGGATATTACTGATAAAGTTCTGCTGAAACTTAATCGGAAACTACGCACGGTTACGGTTCCAAAACCGCAATAGTTGGGACGTTAGTGACGGCACATGGCTGACCAAAGATTCTTCAATCGTGTGGGTCCATTTTCATTGGGAAAATTGGCTGCTCTTAGCGATGGCGAACTTAATGACCCTGACCAGGAGGATTTTGTCGTCAAAGATATCGCCGCATTGGAAAGCGCCCAGGCTGACGACCTAAGTTTTCTTGATAACAAGGCCTATCTGGATGCCTTCAAAGTTAGCAAGGCCGGCGCAGCGGTTGTCATGGCTCGTTACGCAGACAAGGCACCGCAGGGCATGGCCCTCATCCTATCCGAACAGCCCTACCGTACCTTTGCCCTGATTGCCCAAGAATTTTATCCAAGGCCACGGCCTGTCGCTGGCTTGTCCGATGCGGCAATTGTGGAGGCAGGAACGGTTGTTGGAACCGATTGCCAGATCGAAGCCGGCGCAGTTGTCGCCGCAGGTGCAGAATTGGGTGCTCGTTGTATTGTCGGTGCTAACGCGACCATCGGCTCAAATGTCGTTTTGGGAGATGATTGTTTTGTCGGCGCTAATGGTTCCCTTTCGCATTGCCATATCGGAGACCGCGTAACCCTCCATCCCGGCGTTCGCATAGGTCAGGACGGGTTCGGATTCGCCATTGACTCGGCGGGTCATGTCAAGGTGCCTCAGGTAGGGCGCGTGTTAATCGGCGACGATTGCGACATCGGCGCGAACACTACGATTGACCGCGGTTCTATGCGCGATACCGTGATTGGGCCTGGATGCTGGATTGATAATTTGGTGCAAATCGGGCACAACGTGGAAGTGGGTCGAGGATGTATAATTGCCGCGATGGCTGGCATTTCGGGCAGTACGAAAGTGGGTAATTTCGTTGCGATTGGCGGTCAAGTTGGGCTGGCCGGCCATTTGAATATTGGCGATGGCGCGCAGATCGCCGCGCAAAGCGGCATCATGACCGATGTGCAACCGGGCGTGACGTTATGTGGCACTCCGGCAGTGCCAATTAAGGAATTCTTTCGGCAAGTGGCGACGCTGCGGAAATTATCGCAAAGTCGTGGCAAAAATGAGGGCACGAATTGATGCGAGAGGAAGTGGACGCGGCAAAGGCTGATGCCATAGATATCCGCCGGATTATGGAAATGATCCCACATCGTTATCCCATGTTGTTGGTGGACCGCGTGGTGGACATCGTTCCTGGTGCGAGCGCTATCGGCATTAAAAATATTACAATCAACGAACCGCAATTCCAGGGCCACTTTCCGCAGCAGGCCGTAATGCCAGGGGTGCTGTTAGTCGAAGCGATGGCCCAGACGGCAGGAATTCTTGTTGTCCATTCCCTTGGCGAAGAGGCTGAGGGCAAAATGGTCTATTTTTTGTCGATCGACAAATGCCGGTTTCGTCGGCCCGTAGTACCCGGTGACGTAATACATATTCACGTCACCAAGGAACAGGCAAGGGGTAATGTCTGGCGTTTCCAAGGTAAGGTCTATGCGGAAGGGCAACTGTGCAGCGAGGCGGAATTTGCCGCCATGTTGGTCGAAGAATAAGAAAAAGCCATGACGAACATTCATCAGACCGCGATCGTGGAAGACGGTGCCACCCTTGGGGACGGCGTGCAAATTGGTCCTTATTGCATTGTCAGTGCCGACGTCAACTTGGGCGATGGCGTTGTCCTCGATAGCCACGTGGTCATCGACGGCCGCACCACGATTGGGCCTAACTGCCGAATATTTCCCTTCGCCGCTATTGGGACGGCTCCACAGGACACCAAATATGCAGAAGAACCTTCGGAATTGATCATAGGAGCGAACAATATTATTCGCGAGCATGTTACCATTCACCCGGGTACAGCGGGCGGTGCCATGTGCACGCGGATCGGTAACAACTGCCTTTTCATGGTGGGCGCCCACGTGGCACATGATTGTCTGATTGGCGACCACGTCATTCTTATCAATAATGTGGGCCTGGGCGGCCATGTGGAGGTCCAGGATCGCGCAATACTGGGCGCCATGTCGGGCGTGCATCAATTTTGCCGCGTCGGCAGGCACGCTATGATTGGGGGCAAGTCGGCAGTGATAAGCGATGTTATCCCATATGGCTCTGTCGTAGGTAATCGTGCGTATTTGAGCGGTCTAAACATCATTGGCCTGAAGCGCCGGGGATTTGGGCGCAACGAAATTCACGGCCTACGAGCTGCGTACCGGCTTTTGTTCGCACAAGAAGGCACCATGCAAGAGCGACTGGTGGATGTAGCCAACATGTTTGCGGACCACGAACAGGTGATGGAAATCGTGACGTTCATACGGGCGGATTCATCTCGAGCCTTATGCCAGCCGAAATTGGACCGTGCTGACTAAGCTAGGCATATTGGCCGGTAGGGGCGCATTGCCTGGCCAAATCGTGCGGGCTTGCCAGTCGGTGGGTCGGGAAATCTTCGTAATTGCATTCAATGGCGAGACTGATCCATCGACTGTCGCTGCGGGTGTCCACCATGAGTGGGTTGACCTGCCCACTGTCGGGCGAACAATAAGACTGCTGAAAGAGGCGGACGTGGTGGAACTAGTGATGATCGGGCCCGTCGGGCGGCCGGAATTCAGTAAGCTGAAGCCGGATTGGCATGGCGCTAAGTTGCTGCCCCGAGTAATCAAGGCGGCGCGTAAAGGCGACGATGCCATTATGAAAGTGGTGATCGAGGATCTGGAGCAGCATGGTTTTACAATTCTAGGGGCGCAAGATATCCTATCGAATCTTGGTGCACCGTTGGGCGTCATTGGTGTTCACGAACCCAATACTGGTGACCGGACTGATATCACCCGCGGCATGGATGTGGTGGCGCAATTGGGTGTTATGGATATCGGGCAGGCCGCCGTTGTGCGGGATGGTTATGTGTTGGGTGTGGAGGC
>CAJWZI010000131.1 GCA_913049615.1 uncultured Alphaproteobacteria bacterium
GTCATTGGGGTTATTATTTTCACCCTAATAACTTCCCACAAAATAATTGTTTCCTATAGCTATCTCCCGATGGGGTTGACGAAGTAAACCAAGATAGCGGTCAAGAAAATGGCGCACTGGACGCCTTGCCAGTTCACCGGTGAAATTGTTAATACCGGCCTATCGTGGCGCGGTTTTAGTGCCGCAGGGTCAAGAGTAGGCATTTATGGACGACATTACCCTCGAGCCGGTTTCTGGCCCCAACGGGATCGGAAACCAACCACCAAGTCTTCGTATTGAATTGATTGAGCGCGGCGTCGGCTGGGCCACGGCCACTTTTGTGGCTAGGTCGGAGCATCTAAACCCAAAGGGCATGTTGCACGGCGGCATCATAGCAGGTCTGTTGGATCTAATCATGGCCATTGCAGCCGGTTCCCACCCTGATCCGGAGCAACGCCGATTTTCCGTTACGCTCAGCCTATCCATGAATTTTATCGGCAGCGCGCCAGCGGGGCCCTTGGAGCTGAGAGCCGAAACCACGGGTGGCGGAAAACGCACTTGTTTTTGCGATGGTCGCATTGAGGATACGGATGGTAACTTAGTTGCTACTGCGCAGGGTGCCTTCAAGTTGATGGCGCCGGGCACGGAGACCACAGCGGAAGTTTAGTTGACGCCCCATATCGCTCGCTTTGTATTTATTCTTGAGCATTTGGAGCAGACGATTATTAATATTCAGACCCATCTGCAATCGTTCTATAGAAGTTGTCATGCGATAATTCCGGAAAGAATATCCCATTAGATAAAAATTACTTCACGAAGCCCAACCTTTTTTAATACTACGCTTATAATTTGGAACGAAATGTAGGTGGACGCTAAATTTATTTGTGAAAATGATTGTTCCGCATTGTTGATTTAGATTGGTATTAAGGACTTAAAGGAGTCGTTGCGGAGTGACAGAATTGCAACAATGGCAGTTGGCTCGCACGCCGCATCATGGATTACCGGTGGCAGATGATTTCATGTGGCGCGAGGGCTCCATAAGCGATCCAGGCATGGGGCAATTGCTTAGCCGGACCATTTATCTTTCACTCGATCCTTACCAATGGGGCCGGCGGCGCCGGGGTCTGGAAAAACCAGGCGAAGTTTGTCATGGCCGCACCGTCAGTCAGGTGGTTAAGAGCAATATGCCAGGCTATGGGGAAGGAGATTTTCTGTTCAACACAAACGGCTGGCAGAGCCATGGCCTGACAGGTACAGGCATTTCAGATTTCAACTATATGTTCCCGAGAAAATTGGACCCAGCGGTAGCTCCAATTTCTACGGCCATCGGCGTTCTCGGTATGTTAGGCTTGACCGCCTATTCTGGCCTGGTGGTGCAATGTCAGCCCAAGGAGGGTGAGACCGTTGTTGTGTCTGCTGCTTCGGGCGGGGTCGGCCAGGCGGCCGGTCAAATGGCCAAAATTCTTGGCTGCCGCGTTGTTGGTATAGCGAGCCGGGAGGAAAAATGTTCTTTCGTGACCGGTGAACTGGGATTTGATGCCTGCGTCTCGCACCTCAGCGAAGATCTGAGTGGCGATCTAGCAGAGGCTTGCCCTGACGGCATCGACATCTATTTCGAAAATGTAGGCGGTAAGAGTTTCGAAGCAGTATTGCTTCTTTTGAATATGAATTCCCGGATCACGCGCTGCGGTTTGGTATCGCAATACGGCTCCACGGATAACCGCGACGCGGCAGAAGTCTGGATGGAGGTGGGTCAGCCGGTTTTTGATAAAAAGAATTGCGGCGTCCATCCTCTAGCGGTGGGCAATTTCGTAGCTGATCATCAGGATACATTTTTGGCACAAATGGCTGACTGGTTAAGGGACGATAAGGTAAAATATTTAGAAGATGTCCGGCCTGGTCTCGAGAACACACCGAACGTATTCAGGGCCATGCTCGAAGGTGGCAATTTCGGTAAGACCATAATGCAGGTCTCCGACGATCCAACAAAATAGGTGAAACGGATTGCTTCAAAAGCAGATCCGGTATCAGGCAGACTGATCCTTAGTCGCTGCAAATATCAAATCGGGCCAATCGCGAGCCAGGTCGTCCAGGTGCCAGGCATTGCGGGCTAGGAGAACCAGATCTCCTTCATGATCGTCCGCCACTACGGCGCGTTCCTTATCAGCGAATCGCTTTAGCAGAGCTTCATTGGACGTTTGGACCCAGCGGGCCGTGTAAAGGTTGCTAGTCTCGAAATGCACCGGTAGATCGTATTCTGTTGCAATCCGGTCAGCCAACACATCAAATTGTAGGGCGCCGACAACCCCCACGTACCAGTTGGCGCCTATCCGAGGTCTGAAGACGCTAGCCGCGCCTTCTTCAGCCAATTGCTGCAGAGCTCTCCCAAGATGCTTAGCTTTCATAGGATCGTCAGGGGCGACGCGCTGCAAAAGTTCTGGTGCGAAAGAGGGAATGCCGGTGAAGGTCAAATTCTCCCCTTCGCTCAAGGCATCGCCGATATGCAGATTACCGTGGTTGGGCAGGCCAATGATGTCGCCGGCATAGGCGTCTTCGGCCGTACCGCGATCCTGGGCCAGGAACAGGACTGGGTTGTGCATGTTGATTTGCTTACCGCTGCGCACATGTTTCAGCTTCATGCCCTTACGGAAGTGACCAGAACAGATGCGCATGAAGGCCATGCGATCGCGATGTTTCGGGTCCATATTTGCCTGTATCTTGAATACGAAGCCTGAGACCATTTGTTCATCCGGCTCAATGGGCCTTGTCGTGCTCGTTCGAGGTCCAGGCGGTGGCGCCAGCCTGGCTAAACCAGCTAGTAGTTCCCGGACGCCAAAATTATTGATGGCCGAGCCAAAATAGACCGGTGTCATGTGCCCCTCGCGATAGGCCTGGTGATCGAATTCGGGGCAAAGGCCCTGAACCATCTCCACCTCGTCACGAAGGGTATCGGCGTCATTGCCCAGCATCTGGTCTAGCTTGACGTCTTCCAGGCCGGAGCAGACCTCGCCATCGCCCAAAACATTCTTGTCCGCTTTGTCCATCAGCACCAGCTTATCTTCGAACAAATCGTAACAACCTTTGAATCTGCGCCCCATGCCGATGGGCCAGCTGGCTGGGGTCACATCCAAGGCAAGGCCCTGCTCAATCTCGTCTAACAGATCGAACGGCTCTCGCCCCTCGCGGTCCATCTTGTTGATAAAAGTGACGATGGGTACGTCGCGCAAACGGCAAACTTCGAATAGTTTTCGGGTCTGCTCCTGAATGCCACGGGCCGCGTCCAGCACCATGACTGCGCTGTCCACCGCTGTAAGTGTCCGATAGGTATCTTCCGAGAAATCTTGATGGCCCGGCGTATCCAGCAGATTGAATGTGCAATTTTTGTAGTTGAATGTCATGACGGAGGTGGCGACGGAAATGCCCCGCTCCCGCTCCACCTTCATCCAGTCCGAGTGGGCGCGCCTGGCGGCGCCCTTCGCTTTCACCGCGCCGGCAAGTTGGATGGCACCGCCGAATAGCAGCAACTTTTCTGTCAATGTGGTCTTGCCAGCGTCCGGATGGGCAATGATGGCAAAGGTACGGCGATGCGACACTTGGGCGGCGATATCGTTCACGGCGGGTTCCGGCTTAACAGGTTTCGCGGCGCGTATAACACCATTACGCCGATCAGAAAAGGTTGCCAGACGCCGCCGAGTTTGGTCACCATTCGATAGCGCGAGGGTTAGGCGTGTTGCCGTTTCCGAGCTGGCAATTTGGTTTCCGAAAATACTCAATGCCTTGGTTTTGGTAGATAGCTACAGCTAGGGCCTTCGCGGGATCGCTATCGGCCGGCGCAATCTCGAACTTCACTGTTCTATCCCTTCAGGATGCGCTTGGCCCACGACCAATTTCTGCTATATGTGCCGGGAATTGCAAGAATGGAGAGAGATTGAGGTGTTTCTGGCAAAACAGCACCTGGATTTGGGTTTATATACCAACCAGCGCGAGGGGCAACTGGCATTCTGGCAGCAAACGGCCGGTTTGGAGTTCGATCATATCGGCAAATTGGGAGGTGGGGTGCACCAGCTTCGCCATCACATGAACGGTTCGATACTCAAAGTCAATCATGCCCGCGATCTGTTGCCGGACCTTCCGCCATCTGGATATCGTAAATTGCTAATCGCGAAAGACGACCTGGATCACGTGCAAAGCCTGAAAGATCCGGATGGAAATGCGGTCGACCTGGTGCCGCCGGGACATCAGGGGGTGGTCGGCATTGGCATCGAGATCGCCGTCAGTGACTTGGACGCCGCCAAGGCATTTTGGGCAGATGCCCTGCAGTTCCACCAGGGCGATAACGACACGATCTTTGCCGGAGATACGGTTCTGTTTCTGGTTCAGGACGGCGCGGTCCAACCTACGCCTGACGAAAAGAGTGCGCCAGGATATCGTTACACAACTGTTCAGATCCACAAGTGCGATGCGGAACATGCCGGCATTCTGGCACGTGGGGGTCGGGAGGGCGAGGTGCCTCGTACTATCGGCACTACGACGCGTTTTTCCTTTGTCCGGGATCCTGACGGAAATTGGCTTGAGGTCTCGCAACGTGCACAGTTGACAGGCACATTGGAGCAATGAGATTGGAAAGAGAAGATGAGGAGTAGGTGATGAGCCAGAAGATTTGGAATGTATATCTTTCGGGTGAAATTCATACTGATTGGCGGGAGCGGATCATTGAAGGCGCAACAAAGGCTAGCTTGGCCATTGAATTCAATTCGCCCGTGACCGACCATGCCTCCTCTGACGACTGCGGCGTCGCTATACTTGGCCGCGAGGAACAAGCATTCTGGCACGACCACAAGGGTGCTAAAGTCAACGCTATTCGTACTCGGACCTTGATCGACCGAGCGAATATCGTAGTGGTGCGATTCGGCGACAAGTATAAACAATGGAACGCTGCCTTTGATGCCGGCTATGCCGCTGCTATGGGAAAATCCATCATCACTTTGCATGACCCGACTTTGCGGCATGCGCTCAAGGAAGTGGATGGCGCTGCCATGGCTACTGCAGAATCGCCGGATCAAGTGGTACAGATACTTGATTATGTCATCAATGGCCGGTTGGCCGCCACGGCTTGAAGTGGATAAGAGCCGAAATAAGGCCATGCGCCAGCCTATCAGCCGCGCCGATGTTGAAGCCTCATTCAACAACCAGGTCCGAAACATGGCGATCGTGCGCCATATTGGTCGTCCAATTGGCAATACCCTGACGCCATTTTTCTTTAATCAGGGTTGGACGGCAAACCAGATGACCACGTTGCGGCTAATGCTAACGATGCTGGCAGCCATTCTTTTGGGTTTTGGGTCACCGGTCGTCGTATGGCTATCGGCTGTGGTGTATTATCTTTGTTTCATAACTGACTGTATCGATGGCAATCTAGCGCGCCTTGGCGATGACACCAGCTATTGGGGCAAATTCTACGACGGCGCGGCGGACAGGCTTTTTTATGCCATTGTGCCATTCGCCGCTGGAATTGGTCTTTGGCGGCAGGAAGAATTTGCCTGGCCTCTCGTGGCCGGTGCGGCCGCTGCAATTGTCTATACCTACAACGATTTGATCTCCAACCGTTTTCAGTTCTTCCGGTTATGGATGGAGTCGCAGTCAGGGCCAGCCAGCTATCGGCGAGGACTATTACTGAAAACCGTGGAAACCTGGAATGAC
>CAJWZI010000132.1 GCA_913049615.1 uncultured Alphaproteobacteria bacterium
CTAGGTTCTAGGACAATTGCAGTGTTTATTCCCTGTTAATTAAGGGTAATCGGCTCATCCGAGATTCTGGAATAAGGTCAGATTGCGCGATTCGCACAGAAATACTTCGACAATTTCAACCGTGAAATTAATAAGAGCGAGGCAATTTTAGTACATGCTGCCCGATGAAATTGAGAATCATTTCGCGGCTTACGGGAGCGATGCGGGCGATGAAGCTTTCCCGCAGGTAGCGTTCCACATGAAATTCCTTGGCATAGCCCATGCCGCCATGGGTCATCACGGCCCGTTCACAGGTAGTGAAGCAGGCTTCGGCCGCAAGGTATTTAGCCGCATTGGCTTCCGCTCCGCAGGGCTCCCCTGCATCGTACAGGGCAGCCGCACGCCAGGTCATGGCGTCGGCTGCCTCCAGATGCGCCCAGGCGTCCGCCAGGGGGTGCTGGATCGCCTGGTTCTGGCCGATAGGCCGGTCGAATACGACACGCTCGTTGGCATACGCCACTGCCTTCCGTAATGCGGCCCGGCCTAGGCCGACACTTTCCGAGGCGACTAGAATCCGTTCCGGGTTGAGGCCGTCCAGAATGTAATAGAATCCCTTGCCTTCCTCGCCAACCCGATCTTCCACAGGCACCGGTAGGTTGTCGTAGAATGTGGCGTTGGAATCCACGGCCTTGCGGCCCATCTTCTCAATAACCTGGGCTTCGCAATATTTTCGGTCAAAATCAGTATAGAACATAGTAATACCATCGGTGGGTTTTTTACCCTCTTCACGAGGCGTGGTTCGAGCCAGTAGCAAAATTTTGTTCGCTGTTTGGGCGGTAGAGGTCCACATTTTGCGGCCATTGACTATGTAATGATCTCCCTTCCGCACGGCTTTGGTTTCGATGCGAGTGGTATCCAGGCCGGCATTGGGTTCGGTTACGCCAAAACAACTTCGGTCCTTACCGGCAATCAGAGCTGGCAGATGTTTCTGCTTCTGTTCATCTGTACCATGCACCACCAAAGGATGGGGGCCGAAGATATTTATATGCACTGCGGAGGCACCGGAAAAACCTGCACCTGATTCCGCAATTGTCTGCATCATCAAAGCCGCCTCGATCACGCCCAGGCCGGAGCCACCGTATTCTTCAGGCATGGCGATGCCTAGCCAGCCTCCGTCGGCCATATCCTTCACAAAATCCTCCGGAAATTGGCCGTCCGTGTCCCGTTCCAGCCAATAGGCATCATCATATTTCTCGCACAGCTTAGCGATGGCATCACGCACGGCAATCTGGTCATCGGTGAAGGAAAATTCCATTGTACATCCGGCCGCGACCGGCTCCTATTCTATCTGCGCTTAGCGCCTTTATAACGGAACATCCACCCAACACCATAGACTACATTGACCAAATGCTTCTGCGCCAAGAGAATGGAGAATATCGTGTATTTTCATGAGGAGACGCTGGCATGAGAGACGGTGCCGTACAAACAGGCGAGAACCGCTATCGCGAGACATTCGGCCGCTATTTTGAGGATTTCGAAATCGGTGATGTATACGAACATCGACCAGGCCGAACTATATCCGAGGCTGATAATACTTGGTTCACCTTGCTTACCATGAACCAGCACCCCCTACATTTCGATGCTGAATACGCCAAACACAGCGAGTTCGGAAAGCCTATTGTAAATTCCGCCTTCACCCTGGCGTTAGTCGCAGGGATGAGTGTTTCCGACGTAAGTCAAAAAGCCATCGCCAACTTGGGCTGGACTGATATTTCCATGCCAGCGCCTGTATTCAATGGCGATACCCTATATGCGGAATCAGAAGTAAAGGAGAAACGGATGTCAAAATCCCGCCCCACACAAGGCATGGTCACCGTAGAAACGAGGGCCCACAAACAGGACGGCACCCTGGTCATGAAATACCAGCGTATTGTGCTGGTCCCTAAGCAGGGTCACAGTATCGATGACAAGGTGCTGGCAGCAGAGAACGGAGAATAAGGATGAGCGAAACATCAGCCAACCGGGCCGGCGAAATCATCACACGGGAAGACGAACGGCAATTGCTAGATACCGTGCAAAAATGGCTGGACCGTGACGTCCGCGATAAGGTCCTGGAACTAGAGCACGCCGACGATTACCCCCACGAAATGGTTGAGCAGATGAAGGCCCTCGGCCTGTTCGGCGCCACCATTGGCCAGGAATACGGTGGAATGGGTTTGCCCGCAGGTACCTATGCCAAAATCGTCACTGCCGTGTCCGAGATTTGGATGAGCCTGAGCGGGATTTTCAATTCTCACCTGATCATGTCAGCGGCCGTGGAGCGTTTCGGCACCGAAGAACAAAAACGAACCTTTCTACCCCGTTTTGCCACGGGGGAGCTGCGGGGCGCCTTGGCATTGACCGAGCCCAATTGCGGCACGGATTTGCAGGCCATCCGCACCCGCGCCGTGCTCGACGGCGACGATTACATCATCAACGGCACCAAAACCTGGATCTCTAACGGCATCGAAGGCGGCTGTGTCGCATTGCTGGTAAAAACGGACCCCGACGCCCAACCCCGACACAAAGGAACTTCCCTGTTCATCGCCGAAAAGGGCCCTGGTTTCACTGTGGGCCGAAAACTTGAAAAGCTGGGATACAAGGGCATTGATAGTGCTGAATTGATCTTCGAGGATTACCGCATCCCTGCAGACCGCTTGATCGGAGGAGAGGAAGGCTTTGGCTTTCGCCATGCGGTCAGCGGACTGGAACTGGGCCGCATTAATGTGGCCGCGCGGGGCGTAGGCATTGCGAATGCAGCCTTGAAGGACGCCACGGCCTATTCGCAAGTACGGGAGACTATGGGCAAACCGATTTGCCAGCATCAGGCAATACAGACGAAGCTGGGGGACATGGCCACCCGCTGCGAGGCATCGCGTCTTCTGGTGGAAAGTGCAGCCACCGCATATGACAAAGGAGAGCGCTGCGATATGGAGGCGGGCATGGCAAAGCTGTTCGCTTCAGAATCCGCCCTGGAAAACGCGACCGAATGCATGCGTATTCATGGCGCCTACGGCTATTCCAAAGAATTTCATGTGGAACGCTACTACCGCGACGCGCCATTAATGTGCATCGGCGAAGGCACCAATGAGATGCAACGCATTATCATTGCCCGGCAGTTGGTGGAAAGAAACCCAGTGTGAGCCTTCCTCTCGAGGGCCTGCGGGTCATCGCCATCGAACAATATGGTGCCGGACCCTATGGCACCGGTTTTCTGGCCGACCTGGGCGCAGATCTGATCAAAATCGAGAACCGAAAAACAGGGGGCGACATCTCCCGCCACGTGGGGCCTCATCATTTAGGGGAAGCCGACAGCCAATTTTTCCAGGCCTTTAACCGAAACAAACGTTCCTTGAGCCTAGATCTGAAGCATCCAGATGGTAAGGCAATTTTCCACAAATTGGCGGCCACTGCCGACGGTTTGATTAACAACCTGCGCGGCGATCAGCCAAAAAAGCTTGGCCTAAGACACGTAGACCTTTTGGAATATAATTCGGCTATTGTCTGCGCACATGTCTCTGCCTATGGCAACGAGGGAGAGCGGGCAGGTTGGCCGGGCTATGACTTCTTGATGCAGGCAGAAGCAGGCTTTCTAGGATTGAGCGGCGAGCCCGATGGGCCACCTGCGCGCATGGGTCTGTCTATCGTCGATTACATGACAGGTGTGACCTCATGCCTAGCCCTCTTGGCAGGGATTAACCAGGCCAAGCAGGTAGGCGAGGGTCGAGATCTTGAAATCTCGTTATACGACGTGGCCATGCATCAGTTAAGTTATCCCGCGGTGTGGTACCTAAACCAAGGAGATGTGACAGAACGGGTACGGCGTTCGGGCCATCCGTTCATTGTGCCGTCCCAACTATATCGCACCCAGGACGGCTGGATTTTCATCATGGCTCAGACCGAGAAATTCTGGTTTGCCCTGTGCGATATCGTTGATCAACCTGAGTGGAAGGACGACCCTCGCTTCCAGGGCTATGACGGCCGTCACGAAAACCGAGATGAATTGACCTTGATGCTGGATCGAGTGCTGATCAAAAATTCTACAGCCCATTGGCTGGGTGCCTTTGCCGGCCAGGTTCCGGCCGGCCCAGTCAACGATCTGGCGACAGCCCTGGACAATCCCTACTTCCGGGATCGGGGCGGGGTACAGAGCGTAAACCACCCCGACCGCCCAGACTTGAAGCTTTTAAATAACCCCATACGTCTAGGCGAACTCATCCCAGACCGGCCGGGGCCGAAGTTGGGCGCCGACACCAAAGACATCCTGGAGGAATTGGGGTATTCATCCGCTGACATCGTAGAACTGCGCAAGAGCAACGCCATCTAGGAATTTCTAACCATGAAACTCGAAGGAATCCGCGTCCTAGACCTCTCCCTCTTTCTACCCGGGCCTTTGTTGACCCAGATGATGGCGGACCACGGCGCCGAAGTTATCAAGCTAGAACCGATTAATGGCGGTGAACCGAACCGGGTGATCGGCGCCCAGCGTGATGGCGTCACCGTGTTTTTCGCCAACACTCATCGAAACAAACAAAGCGTACAGTTGAATTTGAAGACGGAGGAAGGCCTGGAAGCCGCCTTGCGCATGGCCGAATCCTGCGATGTGATGATTGAAGCCTTCCGTCCCGGCGTCGTCGACCGCTTAGGCGTTGGTTACGATGCGGTGGCTAAGCGTAATCCATCGATTGTCTATGCTTCGTTGTCAGCCTTTGGTCAGGATGGACCGTACGCGAAAAAACCGGCCCATGACATTGCGACCCAGGCCTACGCGGGAATCTTGAGCGTTAACTTAGGCTTCGACGACAAGCCGGCTATTCCCGGCCTGGCCAACGCGGATATGCTCACGTCCATGATGGGTCTGTCGGCGGTTTTGATGGCACTCTATCGTCGACGAGACACTGGTAAAGGTGATTACATCGACATGGCCATGATGGACAGCGTCATCGCTGCGATGCCCAACAATTTTGGGCCTGTCTTTGCTGAAAAACGGCCGCCTAACCCCAAGGACGAACGTAGTTGGGGTGGCAACGCCATGTACCGCATTTATGAAACAAAAGACGGCAAGCACATCGTGTTAGGTGGGGCCGAGATGCATTTTGCTGCCGCCATCCTGAACAAAATGGGTCGTCCGGACCTGATTCCCGTCTGCGAACCGCCTCCTGGCCCCAATCAGGATCCGGCCAAGGAGTTCCTTACGGAGACCTTCATCTCGCAAACCCAAGAGTTTTGGATTGACTGGTTCGAAGACGTGGACGCAGCCTTCGCTCCTGTCAACGACCTACGCCGGGGCGCAGACGACCCCCAGGCTCGCCATCGCGAAATGATCATCGAGGACGATCGGGGCTGGGAACACATCGGCATCCCCATGAAGTTCCGGGATGAACCGGGCCAGTTGGTATTCGACCTGCCCGGCCTGGGAGAACACACCGAGGCCAACCTGCGGAAAGTGGGATATAGCGAGGATGAACTCACGACGATGCGGGAAAAGGGTGTGTTTTAGGCATTGGTAGTTTCAATTTTTACAGATTATTTTTAAAATAGTTCGAGGTGCGACGATGAACGACGGTTTGGTGATAGATAAGGCCTAATATCGGTCCCAAACAATACTTGCAACCTCGAATTTCCACCTATCA
>CAJWZI010000133.1 GCA_913049615.1 uncultured Alphaproteobacteria bacterium
GGCCACATTTTCTGACGATGGTCAAGATGCGAAAATTATGGCGAAACCGGGCGGTAAAACCCATTACCATAGAAGCGCTGTTTTGAAGTCAAATAAAACGCCCAAACCTCAAAAGAGCCCGCGGAACGCGCATGAAATAACCAAAAAGGCGGCACTGCCAAACACCGCCCACACACCGAAAATAGGCGGCAAACCCAAACACCAGAATTATTATCCGAAAAGGTTTATACAGTCCGCGCCAGCGCCGTATGCAGCCACTCAACAGGCGTCAAAACCGCTGAAACCATGGGGATCCTTCACCCGGTTGGGAGGCCTTTGGCCCGCTCCGGACCCGGCGTTGATCAAACGAACAGACAGTGGCCCTTTGCCAATCATAGCCCCCGACGGTCGCACGCCGCTGCAGGTCTATGCCCGGCCGTACAACGAGATCGGGCAACAGCGCATCGCTATTGTGGTGGGTAGCCTGGGAATGAGCGAGGCGACAACCTTGGCCGCCATACAACAATTGCCAGGCGGCGTGACCCTTAGCTTCGCGCCGTACGGACGGAATCTACAGGACTATGTGAACCTGGCCCGAGCGGCCGGGCATGAAGTGCTGTTACAGGTGCCTATGGAGCCCATGGATTATCCATCCGACGATCCGGGTCCTCACACTTTGCTGACCAGCCTTACCATCAAAAAGAACCTGAAGCGCCTAGATTGGCTGTTGGGCAGATTCACCGGTTATGTCGGCGTGGTGAACTACATGGGCGGCCGGTTTACCTCGGCGGAATTCCATTTGCTGCCTGTTTTGGAGACCATGCAGGCACGCGGCCTGATGTTTTTGGACTCTAAGGCGTCGCCTTCCAGCGTCGCATTCGACGTGGCGAATCGCGTCGGCCTATACTTTGCGTCCAACGACCGGGTGATAGACGAAGTTGCCTCCCGCTCCGCCATTGACTCTAGATTGCTGGAACTGGAACACTTAGCGCTGGATTCTGGTAGCGCAATTGGCATCGGCTTCCCCTATCCCGTGACGATTGAGCGTCTGGCCCAATGGGTCCATACCATAGATGACCGTGGCTTCGACCTTGTACCGGTATCCGCCCTGACCGACCATAGGGTACCCAGCCAGTGAAACCATTTCTCGAACGACCTTATCGGCCATGCGTTGGCATCATGCTGATTAACCGGGATAATCTCGTGCTGGTCGCTCAACGCATTGATCAGGTGGCCGAGGCCTGGCAAATGCCCCAGGGTGGTGTAGACGAGGGCGAGACACCTCGACAAGCCGCCCTACGGGAATTGAAGGAGGAGATAGGCACCGACAGAGCGAAAATCATCGCTGAGACCGAAGAGTGGGTTCACTATGATCTACCGCGGGATTTGGCTGACAAGGTTTGGAACGGCCGCTTTCGCGGTCAGACCCAAAAATGGTTCGCCATGCGTTTTTTGGGAAATGACAGCGATATCAACCTAGCCACTGCAAGACCAGAATTCATCGAATGGAAATGGACCCCTTTGAACAGCCTCATTGACGTAGCGGTATCCTTCAAACGAGATAATTATGCCCAGGTGGTCGCCAAATTTAGGCATCTGATATGATGGGTCGCGAAGCGGCTCGGAATATGGTCATGATCCCAAGTGCCTGTTTCAAAGCTTCGGGGTTCAACAACTTTAAACAGTATTTCCAAAACGACGGTGGGACGGTATCGGCACCGGAGCTATGTTTTCACAATTTGGAGTTGGGCACCTCGGCCGATCGGCGATTGTTACAACTCTTGACAGTTACGGCTAGGGTCTAGGCGGCGGTCCCGCTTACGCCTGTGCCCCTTGGAGAAGCCTACCTTCGTCGGAGCATGAGATCGACAGCGCCATGGGCGTAAATTTCTTGAGCCCGTTCTGGGAACAGAAGATCCATTCGGTCTTTGAATAGGCGGCTTCTAATTTCCTAAATAGTCCGATACTAGGGAGGAAAAAGCACGTCTTCGCCAAATTTGTGCTGGTGTCAGGCCGGACCCCTAAGAAATGCCTTTTCTGGATGTTCGATATAGCCCGCGCCGCTTATGTTAAAACAGTCAACGAGGATTACCCGTTGTTATTGGCCGCCTGTGATGGGGACCAAACGATTTCTCGAAAAGTTGCGGATAAATAGCGCCATCAGGCAACTTATTTGGAATTTCCGGACATAGGCGATAGGCAGTTTTTAGAGGAGGGCTGGAGCGACGTCACCAGAACCCGCGCCGACTGGTTGGCAGCAACCACGCCAGCTTAAAGCCGTAATATTTTGCCTGGGTTCATGATGTTGTCAGGGTCCAGGGCCTGCTTTACGGCGCGCATCACATCAACGGCACCGCCCAGTTCATCTTCCAGATAGTCAATTTTACCCGACCCAACACCGTGTTCGCCGGTACAAGTACCTTCCATGGCCAGGGCCCTGTGCACCAGGCGGTCGTGCACGTCGTGGGCCAGCTTGTTCTCGGCCTCGTCATCATAGTTCGCGATGATTGACATATGGAAATTTCCGTCACCGGCATGACCGACAAACGGCGAGATCAGGCCGCTTTGTTCTATATCTTCCTTGGTTGCCAGGATGCACTCTGCGAGGCGCGAAACCGGCACGCAGACGTCTGTTGCCATAGAGTGTTGATCAGGCTGGGCAGTGGCTAGAATGGCGTAATGGGCGTTATGACGTGCTTCCCACAATTTGTTACGGTCTTCCAGCTTGGCGGCCCATTTGAAATCCCCGGCGCCGAATTCAGTGGCGATGGCCTGCACGGCTTCTGCCTGCTCCTCCACCCCCGTCTCACTGCCGTGGAACTCCATGAACAGAGTATCGCCGATTGTGTAGTCGTCAAGCTTGCCGTAATCGCAGATCATTTTCATGCCGATCATGTCCAGTAATTCACAACGAGCGATGGGGATGCCGCATTGCACAATGGTGATCACCGTATTCACTGCCGCTTCCAAATCAGGGAAAGAACAAACAGCCGCTCGTGTCGCCTCTGGTATGCCGTACAGGCGCAATGTCACCTCGGTAATCACGCCCAAGGTGCCTTCCGAACCAACAAACAGCCGGGTTAAGTCATAGCCGGCGGACGATTTCCGCGCCCGCCGCGCGGTTTGGATAATACGACCATCCGCCAGCACTACGGTCAAGGCCAAGACGTTCTCGCGCATAGCGCCATAACGCACCGTGGTAGTGCCACTGGCTCGTGTTGCGGACATGCCACCCAGGGAGGCATCAGCGCCCGGATCCACGGGGAAAAATAGGCCTGTGTCACGGAGATATTCGTTCAATTGATTGCGGGTAACTCCGGCCTGGACCGTACAGTCCATATCCTCTGGGCTGACCCGGATCACCTGATCCATGCTGCTGAGATCAAGGGTAATTCCCCCTTGTACTGCCAGGGTCTGCCCCTCAAGGGCTGTCCCCGTGCCATAAGGGATCACCGGCGTACCGTGCGTGGCACAGGCCTTGACGATAGACACAACTTCCTCAGTGCTGTTGGCATAAACCACGCCATCAGGCAGTGCGGCGGTATGGTAAGCCTCGCCTTTTCCATGGTGTTCCCGAACAGATTGCGCGGTCGAGAAACGATCACCCAGCAATTCCGTCAAGTACTGAACAAGAGATTCCGGCAGTTGGAGTTCGATTTTGTTATCAATCGCGAGGCTCATAATGCTCATCCTTTTACGTTGGCAGGCAAATTGCCACAACCGCCTAGCTGTTACCAGCACCCAAGCCGAAAATCTGTGTTACAAGGCACGAAGCATTATTTGAAGTAAAATAATGAGAGTAGACGTGTGTAAGGAAAAGAAACCGGATATTTCCGCCTCGACCGTACTTTTAATCCGAGATGGCGCAGTTGGCTTGGAAGTTTTCATGGTCGTCCGTCATCATGAGATCGCCTCTTTTTCAGGCGCCTTGGTATTTCCTGGCGGCAAGGTGGATCCCTCGGACGCCCACGCCAGACCTTTTTGCAGCGGAGGGGAGGATTTAGACGAGACGGCACTTTCGCACCGCGTCGCTGCGGTACGCGAGGCGTTCGAGGAAAGCGGCGTACTGTTGGCCCGCAATAAAGACGGCGACGAATTGATCAACGCAGTGCAATTGGAGGGTATCGAGGCCCGCTGGCGGGCGAATCTGGCGGCGGGTGCGATCACCATGGCCGATGTCTGCCACACCGAAGGTATTGTCCTGGCCCTGGACAAGATGGTCAACTATGCCCATTGGATCACTCCGCGCATCGTGCCCAAAGTGTATGACACTCAATTCTTCATCGCCCAAGCACCAGTAGGCCACATGGCACTACACGACGGTTCAGAAACAACGGATTCGGAGTGGCTGCGTCCGGAGACAGCCATCGCAGATGCGGCGTCGGGAAAGCGAACACTGGTTTTCCCTACACGCATGAATTTGTTGAAACTGTCCCAATTCAAGAACGTCGATGAAGCCTTAACAACCAGCCGGGCAACCGTTGTGGTGACAGTTCAGCCCGAACCGGAAAAGCATCCAAAAGGCCGCACCTTGCGCATTCCGGTGGAAGCCGGTTATCCAGGCAGCCACTTTCTAGTAGAGGACGAGGGCCACAAGGTTACCGTGCTTGACTAAACAGCGGATGGAAACGGTCACATGACTTTTGCATTTTCGCGCCGATTGGCTGCAGAGTTTATTGGTACGGCGTTCTTGTTAGCTACCGTAGTCGGTTCAGGTATCATGGGAGAGAACCTGGCTGGGGGCAATGTAGCCATCGCCCTGCTGGGCAATACCATTGCCACAGGCGCAATTCTGGTAGTTCTGATCCTTGTGTTCGGGTCTATTTCCGGCGCCCATTTTAACCCAGCAGTTACCCTGGCGTTTTTGCTGCAGCGGACGATCGCCCCGGGTGCCGCCCTCGCCTATGTGGTAACACAAATCGCCGCTGCCATCTGCGGCACCATAGCGGCACACATTATGTTCGCTGAGCCGATCCTGATGATATCGACAAACGTCCGCACGGGGCTGGGCCAATATTTTGCGGAATTTGTTGCCACCTTTGGCCTGGTGGTGACGATACTAGGTTGCCTCCGTTTCCGCCCGGAGGCAGTGCCTTATGCGGTGGGACTGTTTATAACCGCCGGATATTGGTTCACTGCCTCAACTTCGTTCGCCAATCCGGCGGTAACCATCGCCCGAACCTTGACAGATACCTTCTCGGGCATAGCGCCGGCGGATGCACCGGCCTTTATTGCCGCACAGCTAATCGGTGGTGTCGCCGGAACCGTCGTGTTCGCTTGGTTATCGCGGGCTGAGGATTAGCACAGGAATAACAGTCTTCCTATCTCCTGCTGCAGTTGGATAGACTATGTTCGATTAGGGAGGGTACAATGTGTTTGGCATGCAAAACCGCGTTGATTACTGGTGTCACTGCCGTCATGGGGGAAAAATTCGAGCCCCACGAGACGGCGAATTCTCTAGCGCCCAGCCTGATCCGAACCCGGGCCGTAAAGCGCATAATCCCCAAAGAGATTGAAGCGCACCACCACTATATCCTGGTAAAACGGCAGGGCGAGCCAGAGGATATTGCTAATGCGGCCTTGTTCCTAGCCAGCGACGAGGATTCCTTAATTTCTACAGCGGATCTACGCATCTCCGTTAACATTCAAGTGGGACTTTAGAGCTGTTCA
>CAJWZI010000134.1 GCA_913049615.1 uncultured Alphaproteobacteria bacterium
CCAGCCTGACGCAGGGTTTCGCGCATATTTGCTGTGAAAGATTTTTTGGTCTTTGCATCTTCCAGTTGCCGCAGGCGGGACTGGATATCCCGTCTGCGGCTGCTGTCACCACCAATACCTCGTGTCACTTCTGCCGCGCTGACATTGCCGGAAGCGACGGATATACGTTGCCTTAAATTAGCCCGAGCCTTGATCTGCGGCAAAATAAGCGAGAAGGTCACCGCCACCATTGATATAAAGACGGCGCCGGCAACAAGAAACAAAAGAATGCCAAGATTCATGTTGCCTCCTAAACTATGCTGGGGCGACTGGCATTGGGTTTCAGTCTCGAACTACATGCCCAGCGCTTCAAATAGGTCTTGTTCTCGGCCGAAATATTTCGCCTTATCAAAAAACAATGGGCGCAGACCTGTCGGTTTATGTTCACCAACTAATTTACCGTCGTCGTCTTCTCCCTGAATTTCGAAAACGTACAGGTCTTGCAGTGTTACCACATCACCTTCCATGCCTTGGACCTCGGTAATATGAGTAATTTTGCGGCTGCCGTCGCGCAGGCGGGCTGCCTGTACTATCACATTTATGGCCCCGGCGATTTGTTCGCGCACGACTTTGGCTGGCAAATTAAAACCTCCCATAGCAATCATATTTTCCACGCGGCTGATAGCCTCGCGTGGGTTGTTAGCGTGAATAGTGCCCATGGAACCGTCATGGCCCGTATTCATTGCTTGTAGCAGATCAAAGGCCTCCGGTCCGCGCACCTCGCCAACAATTATACGTTCCGGGCGCATACGCAGGCAGTTCTTGACCAGATCACGCATGGTGATTTCACCGGCTCCTTCAAGGTTAGGCGGCCGTGTTTCAAGACGTACGACATGAGGTTGCTGCAATTGCAGCTCTGCTGTGTCCTCGCAGGTAACGGTCCTCTCACCTTCTTCGATGAAGGCGGTTAAGGCGTTCAGCAACGTCGTCTTACCCGAACCCGTGCCGCCCGCGACCAGGATGTTCAGACGGCAAGCGCCAATGACGTTCAGCAATTTTGCCCCCATTGGAGTGATCGAGCCAAAATTGACTAGGTCCTGTAGGCGTAATTTATCTTTTTTAAATTTTCGGATTGTAAGGCTGGCACCGTCAATTGATAAAGGCGGGGCAATTACGTTGACGCGGCTACCGTCCATCAGGCGAGCATCGCAAATCGGGCTAGCTTCATCCACCCGTCGTCCCACTGCTGAAACGATACGCTGACAAATATTCATCAATTGTGCATTGTCACGAAAACGAATATTGGTCAATTCAATTTGACCATTAACTTCGATATAGATTTTTTCCGCCCCGTTGACCATGATATCGTCGATATCATCACGCTCCAGTAATGGTTCCAATGGACCCAAACCTAAAACATCGTTGCAGATATCAGTAATCAGCTCCTGTTGCTCTGCACTTGATAGCACCATCGCCTTCAACGCGATAATCTCACCGATAATTTCGGTAATTTCCTCGCGCACTTGGGCCGCATCTAGTTTGCCCAATTCAGTCAGATCGACGGCCTCAACCAGGGAGGTGAATATTGTCTGCTTGGTTTCGTTGTGGCGGACTTGCTCATCGCCAAACAGCTCGCTATGGCCAGGCGGAGGCTTCTTTTGAGGTGATTGACTTGGCATATCTGGACGAACGGATGGCGGCAATGGCTGGCCTGATCCAACGGCTCCAGGAGTGGCGGCCTGGACTGTTGTCAACGCCTCCTCGGGGAGTTCTGGTTTCTCCGCCGGGGCATCTGCCGCGCCAACTTGTGTAGGAGCTTTTGATTTAGCTTCCGGTCCGCCAGCTCGTTTGCCAAACATATTTATGTTGCCTTGGCTGTTGAATTTTTCATCAAACCTAATTGACTTAGTAGATTTTTCTTGACCTTTTGTCCCGTTTGCCGTCCACCCACGAGCATAGCCAATTTGCGCAGTGTTTCGACCGATTTGTGCTTGCGATTTACCTGACCCAACATCTGGCCATTGTTGGACGCGGTGCCGAATAAATCGGGTGCATGCGGTATGATCGCGTCCGGCTTCATCTCCACCGCGGTTTCAAAATCCTTCGGAGATAGTTCGGTCTTTTTGGAAGCGCCGCGACGGTTCAAGACCATATGAACAGGTGAGGTGGCGCCCCGCTGTTGACGCAGGTGGTCGACCAGGCTCTTCGTATCCCGCAAACCCGACAGATCAAGAACACCCACTACAACCGTTTCATCTGCCTCGAGGAGAATTTGTTGCACCCAAGGGGTCCATCGGTGTGGCAGGTCTAAGATGACAAATGATGAACGTCGGCGCAACAAATCCAACAAACGATCCAAGGATTCCGTCAACATTGACTCTTCCGCGTTCAAATTGGACGGAGATGCCAAAAGTCGAACATGTTCATCATATTCGATCAGGAAACGGTCCAGCAATTGATCATCCAGACGGCTCGGGTCAGCCAGAACTTGTTCTAAGGTTTGCTTTGTCTCCACATTAAAGGATAGGGCTGCGGTGCCAAACGTAATGTCCAGGTCGATGACCGAGACCTCCTCGCCATACTCTTGGCCCAAATGCCAGGCTACGTTGTGTGCAAGCGAAGATGAACCGCTTCCGCCTCGGCTGCCCATGAAAGCGATAGAACGGCCAATTGGTGTGGCTCCCGGCTCTTCGAAGATGGCGGTCACTGCATGCAAGATCTGCTGTGGTGCGACCCTACCCACGAGGTATTCGGCGATTCCTCGACGCATCAATTCACGATACAGCGAGATGTCATTTGGTAAACCTATCAGCAAGACATTGGTGTCGGGATCGCAGACTTCGGCAAGGCGATCCAGTTCCTTCAGCATTTCCGGTCCGTCCGAATCCGATTCCAAAAGGACCAATTGCGGCGTCGTATTATCTTGATAATGGGAAATCGCCGCTTCAATGCCGCCCATTCGTACTTCGACATTGGATCGCGACAGCTTGCGGTCACCTAAGTCGTCGGTCACCATCGACTGGGTTTCTTCGTTTAACAGCCAAGCATTGACGTTTATCCTAAGAATAGTGCCACCTCACAAACTGCGCGATCAATTGAGCTGAAATAGTCATGTCTCTGTCCATGGCTCCTAATTAGACTGGCCGAGAGCACGAATAGAGTTTGCGGATTCGCCTTGACCCCTTGTCGCTTCTGTGGCTTCGCCGGCGCGATAGTTCTTAATTACTCGACCGCGCCGCGTGGCATCGCTCGGCTGTTCCGCTTGCGGCCGTTCTAGGTCGGCTGGATTGACGACCATCGCCGCAATATTCGCGCGCATAGAACAACCCAAGTCAGGGTGCGGAAAATTAGTGGGATTATTAGCTGTCGGTGCATTACGCCGGTCGCATTGTATAGATTCTACAGCGTACTTTGTATAACTCAGGATTATTGAGTCTCTACCACCCTTGCCGCCCGGCATCCGACTCACGTGAATTTCATTAGATTGTGTGCCGCGGTCTACTATATATTGGCGTAATGCCTGCAACCTCGCTTGCCCTTCAGCATCAGTTAATGTGGCGACCAGCTTGATTTCCAGTATACCGCCGCCGCCGCGAAGGAATTTCGTCAAAAATGAATCCACGCGGTCTCTTTCTCCTTGATCAAGGGTAACTTGACCGGCTTGGAACATTACCTGTTGGGTGACTAATTGGCTTTCCACAATGAACGGATATCGTGTAGCGGTATTCAATTGAGGATTGGGAAGGTTCGGCATGCAACCGGAGAAACAGAATAGGCAAAGAGTACCTATCGCGAAACCGGCTGGGACGGATGCAAAGCGCATTGTTGACATGGCCCAGGTTCTGAAAAGCGAGACGAAGGCAAAGGAATTATTCTTTTTCATCTGCGACTTCCGATCACTCGAGAATATATCCAAATGGCCCCTTTAACGAAGCCGTCGTAGACGGTTCCCCGCCAGCATAGACGCCATGCAGACGACCAAGCAAATAGTGGTCATAGTCGCTGGCCGGGATCAGACCCTCGGTGGGTAGGCTCACGTTTTTCGGTGAAACCGGCCGGACCAGATAGCAAGTTACGGCGATGATAATTTCAGTTTCTGTCTTACTCAGGCTGTTATTGCGAAAGAGCAAACCGAGCAGCGGCACATCCTTCAGGTTCGGTACACCGCTGATACCGGTTGTCTCGTTCTCCTGTAGCAGACCCGCTATCATCAGGCTGCCTCCTGAGGGAAGCTCAACCGTGGTTTCTGCCCGCCGTACCTGCAGGGCCGGTACCGTGATGTTGTTTAGCGTGATGGCGCCTTCGTTTGACAAGGCGCTGACTTCGGTAAAGATCCGCAATGATATTCGGCCGGAATTCAAAACCACCGGCGTAAAACTCAAGGCGACACCAAACGGCTCTTGGGAAATCGTAATCTGGCCGTCATCGGATGCCACCGGGATGGGAAACTCGCCGCCTGCCAGAAAAGTAGCGGGCTCGCCTGATACAGTGGTCAGGTTGGGTTCTGCCAAGGTCTTAATAAGACCGTTTCTTTCCAAGGCGTTGATGGCCACCGTCAGAGCATCGCCCGTGTTTGGCGAAAAGGAGAGTCCGCCGCTAATGAATGGGGCAACTGTGGTCGGCGCTGAGCTGCCTAACCGCAAACTGAAATCACCCGATGTCAAGGTCGAGAAGGCTCCTGACACTGCATCCGCCAGATTTATGCCCAGCTCCTTTAGAACATTGCGCGAGATTTCCGCCACTCGGACCTGCAACAAAACTTGCTGGTCCTCTATCACCGCGAGCATATTAATAACGTTGGCTTCATCTGAGACGAAACGTGATGCAATTACGCGAGCGTTTTCCGAAATTTCAGCCGAGCGCACATTGCCCGTCAAGAATAAATGGGTATTGACGGCAGTAACGCCAATATTGGAGTTGGGAAGTAATGATTTGATAGTTTTTTGGACGGCGTCCGTATCCAATTGCACCTGTATTTCCAAACGTAATAGTTCTTCGCCATCTTCATCTAGGAAATATGCGTTCGTGGCGCCTGCTTCCAAGCCGACCAGATAGATCAGCCGCGGTGTCTTTACCACCACGTTGGCGGTGGTTGGATTTGCTATTAGTACGTCCCGCACTTTAACTGGCAAGCGGATCAAACGGGCCTTACCCACCGGCAGGGTTACCGCCCGCGCTGGTAGGTTGTTTCGCAATTCCAAAGTGCCTATTTCGATCTGCTTTCCATCAGCCGTAGGCACAGTGATCTGCCCAGTTTGTGCTTCAGCTTTCCAGGCCCAATCCGGCCAGAATAGGGTCATTAACGCAATTATGAGAACACGAACTAACACGCCGCTACCTTTTTACAATAACGGTTGATGGTGTTGCTGCGCGATAAATAGTAACGGATTTTGTCGAGCTATCTATAACTTGAGGCGATGGCGAAGTCTTTTTGTTGACATTTAGAAGTTTGCTCATTTGGGCACGCCGGCGCAACAGGTTAGGATCGTTGAAAGTACGAAATATCATGAAATCTGATATGGCGGGGCTGATCCCTAAGTCGCTTGCTGTACTAATTTGGTATTCATCGTCATTCGTACCGCCCTCACCCGCTGGAACCGATCGTAGCGACAGGGACAATTTACCCATGGAAGCGCCTAAG
>CAJWZI010000135.1 GCA_913049615.1 uncultured Alphaproteobacteria bacterium
TCCGATCTATATAGCAACTGGCGAAGTGGATAGGCCCCGGCCGGGGTGGCGCCATCGCCTTCCCGTTTGTCGGTGGTCACACCGCCCCGTCCCAGGGTGCAGCGGAACACTCGGTTCCCACACTGCAGCCAGCCGTCTGCTGAAACTTTGAGATGAATCAATGCATGCCCTTGGCGTCAGAATTAAATTCATGATCGAAATATTATATACCCACTAGAAAGATTCTGTCGAAGCCCGCATTGAGGGAGAGAAATCAAGTCAGATGGTATTTTCGACGTAGTAGCGATGCAATTTACCAGATCCATCGACCGCGAAACTTCGTGGAATAGTCCAGACAGACGGCCCTGTTCCGACATTCAGATGCTGTGGGGGAAACTAGACGCATAGGCGGCAGGATTATGGTAGGTTTGGCGCGAAAATTACGGCTATCTGGGAAATAGCAATTTAAGCGGGATCGCCCGCACGCTCCAACATGACCTCCCGGGAAACAATCAGGTGTTAAACAATATTGACACACTAAAGCGCGGTGATTTTTTACTGTATGACGGCGAATGTCCTATTTGTAGCCGTTATGTATTGTGGACAAACATTCGCAATAAGAATCCGGACATTGCCCTTCTGGACGCGCGCCAACAGCCAGAGTTAGTCGCCGCACTCCGAACCGAAGGCATCGAGATTAACAACACGATGTTTTTGCAAGTTGATGGGCGACGCTTCGTTGGCGCCGCCGCTATGGCAAAAATCAGCGTTTACATGCCGCAGAACACTTTGCCACAGCGCATACTGAGAAGTTTAACCAGTTCACAGCTTTTGTTTCAGACAATATATCCCGGTCTGGTTTTGGGACGTAAGTTGTTGCTCGCCCTTTTGCGGCGCCGGCAAATCAGGTAGGCGCGTGGTATTTTACCCTACCTTCAAACGACTTGCCGCAAATGTCGCCTCGGTACCCGAACAGCGTCTCGCCATTCCAGGCTATTTCAACTTTTGCATAAATTTCGCGATTTGAGCTGAGGGGTTTGCGAGTGAACCGCATTTCGCTCAAGGCGATTACAAGCGGTCGGTAACGTAAGTGCGGG
Source organism: uncultured Alphaproteobacteria bacterium (assembly GCA_913049615.1). The sequence goes on from CAJWZI010000135.1 coordinate 1,077, forward strand.
TTTTCGTCCAGGAAGGCGACAATAGATTCTTCGCTTGAGGCTCGACAACGGAAGACATGCAAGAAATTTTTGAGATCAAACAGAAAGCTGTTGAAAAGATGGCGATGACGGGCGAGTTCGAACCATTTTTTGGAATTATCGTTGATAACAAATACATGCGTTAACGCTTTAGAATGCGGCACTGTGTACATGCCATAGCCGCCAAGTTTCCAAGGATTGATCTGCTCTCTAGCCACTAAATTCAGATGTACGCAAATCCAACCCACATGGGCAAGCAACAGCAGTCCGACTAAGAACTTGAAGGCAAAACCTGCGCGCTTGTGATCAGAAATTTCAGCGTGGTTGGTGGATTTTGAGAACATGACCCCTCAGCTAACTGAACGCGAGTGAGATCAGACCATTAATGCTATAGACGTCGACAAACAGGAACGGGACACATACCATTAAAAGCCAGGGACGCATCCCATATCCAAACGCGATACAAAGAAGTGCGATGTTCAAGACCTGAAAGTTCATCTCGTCCACGTAAAGTCCTGCTCCCAAAAGAAAAGAGATTTCTATGAAGAGAAACAGCAGACTTCGAACACCAATTAGAAGCAGGATACCAACAACCGCTTGCCAAATCACAATGAACGTTCCGATAAACCGGTGCCAAAGGCACGAATTGTTAACAGCATCAGGTCCACACAAGAAACCGAAAATATGTTCGGTAATTGATCCATAAAGGCTCAAAAATGTGATGAACGAACCGTCTAGGTAGGTGCCGGCCACGAGCTTCTGTGCACAGGCCGCGAGCATGACGATGCCCAAAGTGGCTCGTAAATACCATCTATACAATTCCGATTTCCACCATGCTTCTCCGAAGGCAAATGCAACCGGAATAGTCCAGACTGCGAGCCAGCCGTGATTGTGAAAAGCTGCCCATTTTGCGGTCACGTAAACTAAGATGGAAACAGCGAAAAGTCCGACGCCGACCTGACTAGTTCGTGCAAATGGCACTAAAATACAGGAAAGTACGATGCCGATTGTGGCGGCGACTAGCTGGTAGCGTTCGAATTGGAAGTTACCTTTGAGGTCCATTACTAATTCAAAGACCACTGATAAAATTGCTATGGCGAGGCCTAGGCGCAAATAATCTTCGAGCTGCTCATTTGATGGGGCCCCGGCATAAGCTAGAGCAAATAGACCGGGTCTATCTGAGTTCACAGACATCGCCGCTATACTCTAATTGAACGTTGGCGCACCGCCCGACCATGTCCCTGCTTGCGCCCAAGGCCGGCCGTAGCAAAGCGCTGATGGTCACGACTTACCATTGCTTGGTGAGGATGGCTTAAAAGCACTTGGACTTCCGATCTGACGGCGCAAGCGCTTGTTGAATGCAATCGCAAACATAACTCCGGTTGAGCCGGTGTATGCCATTCACGCACCCTGTAGATCATTCCGGCCTCCTCGCAGACGCTAACAGAATATCGGCAGATCATCATCGTTAAATTAAGCCTGCCATTCGGAACCATCCATGCCGGCTTCTGGATCCAGCTGAGTTAAAACTATCTTCGGGAAAATTTAAAGCGAGATTGATTTATGCCGAGTCGATCTGACTCAGAAATGTTTTGCTAATTGTATTCATTAGGGGCAATTTTTGCTGAGTATGTAGATTGTCGCTACAACAAATGACCGGATCGGTCCTTCTTAGTTCGCAGATAGAATTCGTTGTGCACGTTGGCGGGAAAACTATGCGGCACCCGTTCGCTGACCGTGATGCCGCAGGCTTCCAGCCCTTCCACCTTGTCAGGATTGTTGGTCAACAAGCGCACTTCGTTGAAGCCTAACAAGCTCAGCATTTGCGCTGCTGGCAGAAAAACTCGTTCGTCGGCATCAAAACCTAGCCGGAGGTTGGCGTCGATGGTATCAAACCCTTCTGCCTGCAGGCTATAGGCGCGCAGTTTGTTCATTAGGCCGATGCCGCGGCCCTCTTGAGCCAGATACAGCAACACGCCACTGCCTTGTTCCGCCATCAAGGCGATTGCGCCACGCAACTGCTCTCCGCAGTCGCATTTCATCGAGGCCAAGAGGTCGCCGGTGAAACATTCCGAATGCAGGCGGGTCAAGACCGGAGAATGGCGGTCCGGGTCGCCGATAATAATAGCCAGATGCTCAATGCCACCATCAGCTGGACGGAAGGCGACCAGGCGGCAATCCTGGGCATCGGCAAGTGGCACTGGTGCTTCCGCCACCTGACGTAGGGAGAGGGCGGCGGAAGGTTCAAAATCAAAGATCTGGGAGGTGGTAACCGTAAGAAACTTGCGCTCGGCAGCATAAAGACGGGATTTGTCGGTAATCGGCACCACCACGGCGGAAGGCAAAAGGCGTGCCGCCTTAGCCAATTGTACTGCAGCAATTTCAGTTTCGAGAGGCGGCCGGCGATCTCGCTTGAAGGGCCCACGCAAAGGCTGGGCTAGGTCTGTGCTGCCATCTGCCAAGGTTTGCACTAAGCCAACGTCTGTATTCTGGTCTACGGGCAACAATACCACGCCAGTGCCGGTGGGTTTAATATGTAAGGCCCTGGCCCGGCTTTCAGTCAGCACTAACACGGCCTTGTTGGCGCCGTTCGCCCCGTCCATGCCCCAGCTGCAGATTTCGGCTAGACTGCCAAGGCTGGCCTGCTCCGCTGCTAGAGCTAGGGCATAGTCTTCATCATCAGTTCCTAGCAAGACTAGGAGCCCACGCCGCAGTTCGGCGATAGCCCGGTCAACAGCAATTACATTATCATCGGTGGTCATGATTGTAGTGGACAATATACCTGCGCGGGCGATTTGGTGAAATATTTTCCAGTTTAGAGGTTATCACAATAAGGCTGTTCTTCTTGCAGCGATCACAGGACCTGTCTATATCAAAAACAACGCACTTATGGCGCAAGGCAGGGTAGCAATGACGGCGAAGAAAATACTTCTTGTAGACGGTAAAGAGCCATTGCGTGGCGTTTTGGCCAGGCAATTGGACCTGCACGACGAATTCGCAACTTCCCAGGCTGCAACTGGAGCAGAAGCTTTGGAAATAACCAAAAGCCACCATTTCGACCTAATTTTGTTAAATTTGGATCTCGGCGGTGGGGAAGTTTGCAAAATTTTGCGTAAATCCGGCGTGAAATGCCCCGTCATAATGCTGACGGCAGCGGACAGTGATGCCGATACAATTTTGCGTTCGGAATTTGGCACTAATGATTGCGTGATCAAGCCCTTTAAATTCGCCGTACTGTTAGCCCGCATACGTTCACATCTGCGTCAACACGAGCTGTCTGATGACGCAGTGTATTCCATTGGCCCATATATTTTTCGTCCTTCAGCCAAACTGTTGTTGCAGGGCGAGAGCAATGAAAAGGTGCGCCTGACCGAAAAAGAAACGTCGATCCTGAAATTTTTATTTGGCAATGGCGGCAAGGCCGTTAGTCGGGATGTCCTGTTGAACGAGGTGTGGGGCTACAATGCTGGTGTCACAACACATACTCTGGAAACCCATATCTATCGACTGCGGCAAAAAATCGAAAGTGATCCGTCATCTGCTGAAATTTTGGTCACAGAATCGGGTGGTTATCGCCTGTTGATGTAGGGTTATGTATTTCAAGCTGTGAATCCGATTTCGATCAGGGGTTTCTCGTCGATTACCCGTTGAAAGGACATCCGCGTCAAATCAATGGTTTGATAGCCACCGTTCAGCAGTAATTCTGTCATAGCGCGTCCGATGGCGGGGCCTTTCTGCAGACCTGCCCCAGTGAAGCCTGTGGCGATATAGAAATTGTCCAGGCCGCCGATCCATTTACCGATAATGGTATTGCCGTCCATGTGATTGAAGGCATAGTGCCCGGCCCACCCTCGTTTCAACTGCAAGGCTTCAAAGGCCGGGATACGGTGAGCTAGAACTGGCCAAAAACGGCTTTCGAACAGATCGTGGTCGACCTCCCAATTGAAGCCAAAGGCCACGTCCGTATCCGTTAGCCCGACGGTGAACCCTGCGCCTTCTTGCCGGAAGGCGATGCCGCCGGGGTCCTTGGTCAAGGGCATGGTTTCTACTTCGCCCTGAATTTCGAAATAAAAGGTGTTGCGGCTTAACGGTTGTACCGGAACCTCCATTCCGACCATGGCGCAAATTTCCGGCCCCCAGGCGCCCGCCACGTTGACGATGATGTCACTGGAAATTATTTCGCCCGATCCTAGCACCACGGCTCGGGCTAGGCCGCCCGAAACCTGAATATCAACCACCTTGTCCTTGATATATGTAACACCCAAGCTGGTGGCCTTGCGGCGGAAACCAGTAACAGCAGCATGGGGGTCGATGAAGCCGTCCTGTGGCCCATGAATGGCGGCATCCACATCGCCCACGTACAAAGAGGGGAAACGGGCGCTCAATTCATCTCGGTCCAGTAAGTCGTTGGGTACTCCTAGGCCGGTCTGAATCTTCCAACTTTCTTCGGCGGCCGCGACGTCGTCCGGGCCAGCGACCAGGTAAAGATAGCCGTGTTCCAGGAAATC
>CAJWZI010000136.1 GCA_913049615.1 uncultured Alphaproteobacteria bacterium
ATACTTCATATGTCTCTACGCCGTAGCCAAAAGCACCGGCCATGCCACAACAACTCGAAGTCACCGTATCCACCTCCACACCTGGAAAAAGACCCAAGACCACGTCCAACGACGACATGGTCTGATGAGCTTTTTGATGACAATGACCATGCACCAAAATCTTACCTATCGGCTTCAAATCCAGATCCAAGCGCCCCGCCTCGTGTTCCCGTGCCAAATATTCTTCAAACAACATCGCCCGCTTCGCCAGGGCCTGAGCCGCGTCGTTATGTAAGACAGAGAGGAATTCGTCCCGCAAGGTCAGCAAGCATGAGGGTTCCAGCCCCACTACCGGCACCCCTCGGTCCACGAATGGTTGCAGAGCAGACAACGTGCGTGCCATTTCCATGCGCGCCTGATCTACCAGACCGGCTGACAGGAAGGTGCGGCCGCAACACAAGCCTCGTCCACCATCCGTGGATCTTGCCAGATGCACCCGTCTTCCTGCCGCCACCAAAACCTCTACCGCGGCTCGCAAGTTCTCCGCCTCAAAATTACTATTGAAAGTATCTGCGAACAGCACAACTTCTGGTCCATTCGTGGGGCCAAAGGCATCCTCCGTCGGATTGAAGGTATCGTGACGCCATTTTGGCAAAGGGCGCTTAGCTGTGAAACTAATTAACTTTTCGCTGAGCCATGCGAGGCCTGGGATCTGATCTCGTAGATTCAATATCGGCCCCAGGCGGGCAGCCAAGGGCGCATACCGTGGCAAATAGGCCACCAACCTGTCATGAAGGGAAATGCCAGAATGTTTAGTGCGCTGATACTGTAACTCTATCTTCATGGCCGCCATATCAACACCAACGGGGCATTCCCGCTTGCAGCCTTTGCAGCCGACACACAGGGACATGGCATCGGCCATAGCGTCGGAATGCAGCGCATCCGGCCCTAACTGGCCGGATAACCCTAGGCGCAACAGATTAGCCCGCCCTCGCGTAAGATGAGCCTCGTCTCGGGTCACCTTGAATGAGGGGCACATAACGCTGGCTGAATTCAGATTGCGGCAAGCGCCGTTGTTGTTACACATCTCCACGGCCCTGGCAAAGCCACCCCAAGGGGACCAGTCCAGCCCGGTTTCAAACGTTTCGGTGGTGTAATTCGGCTTGAAACGGAAAAGACGGCGGTCATCCATTTTTGGGGGATCGACTATCTTGCCCGGATTGAACAGACCCTTGGGATCTAGGATACGCTTCACCTCAGTGAAATTATCCACCATTCGCTTACCGAACATCGGCAGGTGGAACTCCGACCGCGTCAGGCCGTCGCCATGTTCACCGGAATGGCTGCCTTTATATTCCCGCACCATGGCGAAGGCTTCTTCAGCCATGTCGCGCATCTTCACCGCGCCATCAGGGTCCTTAAGATTGACCACTGGGCGCACATGCAAACAACCGACCGAGGCATGGGCATACCAGGTACCTTCCGTACCGTGTTTATGGAAAACCTTAGTCAGGCGGTCGGTATAATCGGCCAGATCTTCTAGGCGCACCGCACAATCTTCGATGAATGAGATCGGCTTGCCGTCACCCTTCATGGACATCATGATGTTCAGGCCAGCTTTACGCACTTCCCAGATGGCGGATTGGAAAGGAACGTCAGTGACCTCAACCACGGAGTTGGGAAAACCCAAATCGTCCAATAATTCCACCAATTGGGCCAGCTTTCTCTGCTGGTCACCGCTATCCTCTCCGGCAAACTCCACCAAAAGCAAGGCCGCCGGTTCGCCTTTAACAAAGCGTTCGATGGTGGGGCGGAATATGTCGATTTCCCGCGCAAGGTCGATCATGGTCCGATCCACCAGTTCCACCGCCGCCGGGTCAAGCTCTACGATATACTGCGTGGCGTCCATGGCTGCGTAGAAATTGGGAAAATGACAAACGCCCAGGACCTTGTTCGCCGGCAAGGGCACCAAGTCTAGTTCTATAGCAATGGAAAAGGCCAACGTACCCTCCGACCCCACCAGCAGATGCGCCAGGTTTTCGGAGCCGGTTTCCGGAACAAGGGCATCAATGTTATAGCCGCCGACCCGGCGCTGCACGTTTGGAAAGCGCGCAGCAATCTCTCCCGCCTCACGCCGGCCCAGTTCCAACAGCGGTGTCGCAATTTCCCGATATCGGACCGGAAAATTGGTGGCCTGGAAATCTTCCGGAATTTGGCCGAATTGCAGCCTACTGCCGTCGGCAAGGATGGCGTCGATGACGCGCACATTATCTACCATATTGCCGTAGCGGATGGACCGGGCGCCGCAGGAGTTGTTCGCCGTCATGCCCCCTATAGTGGCCCGCGACGAAGTTGAGACGTCCACAGGAAAGTAAAGACCGTGGGGTTTGAGATAGGCATTCAACTGATCCAGCACGACACCCGGTTGCACCGTGACTCGCCGGTTCTCCTTATCCAATGAGATCATGCCGGAGAATTTCTTGGAGACGTCTAGCACAAGGGCCTCACCCACGGTCTGCCCACATTGCGAAGTGCCGGCGCCCCGGGGCAGGATTGGAATGCCTTCGTCACCGGCAATCTGAATGGCACTGACTATGTCAGCCTCGCCTTCGGGGATCACCACACCAATTGGTTCAATCTGGTAGATCGAGGCGTCGGTCGAATAGCGTCCCCGGCTTGCAGGATCAAATAGGATCTGGCCTTGCAGCTCCCGGCCCAGGCGGGCAGCAAGAGCACTGTCGCCAATGCGGCCAGTACCTGTGTACGGCGCGCCGATGTTTGCCTTGGTTATCATCCTAAGTCCCGCACGCGCTCCCGCAGGACGAATTTTTGGATTTTTCCTGTGGAGGTCTTGGGCAGGTCGTCGAACACCACCCGGCGTGGGCATTTGTAGTGAGCCATTTTATTCCGGCAAAATTCGATGATTTCTTCAGGTGTTGCTTCCTCGCCTGGTTTCAGTTCGATAAACGCCGTGGGCGTCTCACCCCATTTCTCCGATGGGGTGGCGACCACCGCCACAGCGGCAATCTTGCTGTTAGTGTAAAGGGTATCTTCTACCTCGATGGAAGAGATGTTCTCACCTCCAGAAATAATGATATCCTTTGAGCGATCCTTCAGCTCTACATAGCCATCAGGATGCCAGACCCCCAAATCGCCAGAATGGAACCAACCGCCTTCGAAGGCCTCCTGCGTCGCCTTAGGATTCTTCAAATAGCCCTTCATCGTCACATTGCCGCGCATAAACACTTCGCCCATGCTCTCCCCATCCATGGGGACAGGTTTCATCGTCTCGGGATCGGCCACCATCATGGCTTCCTGCACTGTATAAGCAACACCCTGTCGGGCCTTCAGGCGCGCCTGTTCATCTAGTGACAACTCGTCCCATTCAGACTTCCAGGCACTTATCACGCAGGGACCTAGAACTTCAGTAAGCCCATAGACGTGTGTGACATTGAAACCTGCGCGGGCCATGTCCGCCAGGACGGTGGCAGGAGGCGGTGCGGCGGCGGTGAACATGTTTACCATATGGGGCAGGTCCTGCTTATCCTCTTCAGAAGCACCAGCGATTAGCTGCATGACGATGGGTGCTCCGCACATGTGTGTCACCTTGTGATCAGCGATGGCGCCGTAAATATCTTTGGCTATCACGCTGCGCAGGCAGACATGCGTGCCAGCGATAGCAGTGATGGACCATGGGAAACACCAGCCATTGCAATGGAACATTGGCAGGGTCCACAAATACACCGGGTGGGCCGACATGTGCCAAGACATGATATTCCCCACGGCGTTCAGATACGTACCCCGGTGACTGTAGACAACGCCCTTTGGGTTCCCTGTAGTGCCGGACGTATAGTTCAAAGAGATGGCATCCCATTCATTCTCCGGGGGACCCCATTGGTGGTCCTCGTCTCCTGTTTCGAGGAAGGCCTCGTAATTCATCTCACCTAGGGATTTGCCGCCCGGGCCGTTTGGGTCCTCGATATCGACAACGATGGGCCGGTGCGCGACCTTCTCCAAGGCTTCCTCGATGACCGGACTGAATTCTGTATCCGTGATTAGCAACTTGCATTCCCCGTGATCCAGAATGAAGGCAATTTCCGTAGCGTTTAGGCGGTAGTTCAAGGCATTTAAAACAGCCCCCTGCATGGGCACACCAAACGTTGCCTCGAAGGCAGCTGTGACGTTGGGCGCCATTACGGAGACCGTATTACCCTTGCCAATGCCCCGTTTTGCCAGAGCGGAGGACAAGCGGATACAGCGTTTCTGAGTCTCGGCCCAAGTAAAGCGCCGTCCGCCGTCGATCACCGAGGTATAGTCGGGGTACGTCCAAGCCGCCTTGGCCAAGAATGACAAGGGTGAGAGAGCCTGATAATTAGCCACCGTAATGGGTAAATCGGTCTCGTAAGGATTAGCGCTCATATCCGACTCCTACTCTCAAAGGCGAGCAAGCAACTTATCGTTTAGAGCCCGATTTGCCAACGTTTGCCAAAGACATTGTGCGAGCATTTATGTTTTTGAGAAGTTGTAGCTTATTAATTTCTCGAGACGGATCAGATAGTGTGTAACCTATAAAATTTTGATATTGAATATTGGGATGCGCCCGTAGCTCAGCTGGATAGAGCACTTGATTCCTAATCAAGGGGTCGCAGGTTCGAGTCCTGCCGGGCGCGCCAATACCCCTTTGAAATCGTTGGAACTTCTTTAAACGTTTCCCCAGACATATCCCAAAAATTCGGCGATGTCACACCACAGTCACAATGGGGTGTGTCCAATGGCAAGCATTCGAAGTCGTAATAGCCAATACCAGGGACAATTCCGAAGGGCTGGTTTGGGCTTAAATTTTTTGGTCCGGCATTTGAGCTTCAATTCGCGCTGATGTTTTGCGGCCCAGCCGTTATAAACTTTCTCGTAAAATTGGCAGGTTCATTGCAGAATTGCTGGATAGGAGCGTAGTACACGTCAATGTTTAGAAACTACTGGGATTGGCATCAGGAATTTGCTGAAAGAAACCCACGTATACTATTCAATCGTGGATTTAGTGCAGTTCAGGGCTTGGCGATTGGGCAACTGATCGGATATTGAATCTGGGAAGACTGAAATTTGATTTGCTCCCCATTTCTTCAGGATTTGCAAGCATGACGGTATCTAGATCCGGTAGCTGGAATTTTCCCACCAGAGTGCAGTTCGGGCCAGGCCTGATATCCGGGCTTCCGGCAGCCTGTCGCGAGTTGGGCATGACACGACCCTTGCTGGTTACTGATGAAGGGTTGGCTGATTTATCCATGGTCCGCGATGCCATCGCGCGCAATTCTGCCGATGGCCTACCTACCGGCCTATATGCAGAGGTCCAAGGCAATCCGACCTTGGCCAATGTTGTTGGCGGGGTCGCAGCCTATCGTAATGGCAGCCACGATGGCGTAATTGCTTTCGGTGGTGGTTCGGCCTTGGATGCAGCCAAAACCGTGGCCCTGATGGTAGCCCAGGACAGGTCGCTGTGGGATTTTGAGGATGTTGACGATAACTGGATGCGGGTAAAAACTGATGGCCTAGCACCCGTCGTGGCGGTGCCTACAACATCGGGCACAGGTTCGGAAGTGGGGCGTTCCAGTGT
>CAJWZI010000137.1 GCA_913049615.1 uncultured Alphaproteobacteria bacterium
GCGAATAGGTGGCAATTCCGATGCCTAACTGTCCAGTGCGGGCGCAACGGGCAATAACGGTGTAGGTCATTAGTGTTCTCGCTTATAAATTGTTTGCTATAAGGAACTTACACTTCTCAACAGCCTAAGGCGAAGTGGTGAGAATTAATTATATGCTTGTGGGGATATATATTAGGCCAAAAATTCTGCCGTCTGGATGACAATTCGGGCCCGCCTGGTCTAGAATTAGAGGCTGTTAGGTTATAGGGGCAAGATATGACGGTTGATCTGAAAATCCAGGCACTTCATCCGGCATTGGGAGCAGAAGTGGTGGGTCTTGATTTGGCCGAGACCATGGACGACGAGACGTTTCAGGCAATTCGTGATGCGTGGATGAAACATCTGGTTTTGGCATTTCCGAACCAAACCTTGAGTGAAGAGCAGCAGATAACGTTTTCCCAACGGTTCGGTGCTCTGGAAGAACATCATCAAGACATTATCAAATCCCGCTCCTCGCCTCAGATATTTCGAGTGTCCAATGTGAATGATGAGGGCAACATTATGTCGTCGGACCATCCCTCAATTGCTCAGATTTCTCTGGCCCAGCGCTGGCATACCGACTCCTCTTATAGAGCAGTGCCATCACTGGGTTCTATCCTGCACGGCATCGAAGTGACGAAAGAGGGGGGAGAGACCTGTTTCAGCAATATGTACATGGTCTATGACGCTCTCGATCCAGCCACCAAACGACGCATCACTGGATGTCGTGCGCGCCATGATTTTGGGCATTTGACTAAACTTGCGGCTGTTAAACCGCTGACGGAATTGGAGCGTCAAGCCATGCCGCCGGTCTGGCAGCCCATGGTTCGAAAACACCCTTGGACCGGGCGGCCTTCATTGTTCATCAGCCCCATTTACAACGATGCCATCGAAGGTATGAACGATGATGAGGCCGCTGAATTGTTGACGGAACTCACCGAATTCGCGGGGCGGGAGGAGTTTGTTTACCGGCACCGTTGGACTCAGGGAGATGTGGTGATGTGGGACAACCGCTGTACCATGCATAGGGTGACCCCATATGATTTAAACCTTCGCCGTGTCATGCATCGCAATACGGTCGTCGGTGATGGTCCTGTGATGGCCGCTTGAGCCGGTGGTCGGGGCAACCATTTGCAATTGTGGTCATTTGAACCATGACAGCGTCGGCTTTGATCTGACTGCCGAAGTATATTGGGCATGAAAAGGCGGATCACGGCCGCGATTGATTTTCCCCGCATGCAGCTGCGATTTACTCTCATCGGAACCATGATCAGTTTAGGTGTGCTGACGGGGTGGCTGGTCCTAGCCGATACCCATATCTCGGTTGTAGTGCAATTTGCTGTCATGGCCGTCTATGTCATGACCGTAGCCAATAGCCTTTTTGCTGTATCTGATCTTGGGGAGATTTTGGGCCGTGGGTTTATTAGCCTGGGCACGGTGGGTCTACTGTGTGGGGGTCTGATGTTCCTGCATACCGACCTGCCGCTGTCCGCTGCCGCCGGTTGGCCGCAAGGGCCCGTGGCTTTCGGGGGCGCGGTTCTATTCGCTGCGGGACTTTGGATCATGCGGCCTATCACCAACTCTAAAACTGGTGCCGATGTAGAGATGATCGCCAGCTCCTGGCCAGAATTTGACAACTTTCACAGGGAATATCTCACCGCCCCTATGGCGGAGATGGAGGTGGCCCGTCGCAAGGCAGAGTCGGATTATTGGAAGTTAACCGCAGTTGGCGTGCCGGTCGCGGTAGGGACAGGAATGGCCCTGATCATCTCGAACCTGGCGTTACGCCCGCCGGAATGGCTATTTCTCTTATCCGCCTTGGCCCTATTGCTGTGCAGCGTGGGAGCCGCCAAATTGCGTTGGCTGCCGGCACCAGGTCGGACAGAAGAAATTTTACGGATTTTGGGAGAATTTGTCGGTCTGCAATATTATTTCGGGGGCGGTGAACGTCCTGACAACCGGACAATGACCGTATTCGACTCGTCTCGTCATGCCTTTGAGTTGTTTCTGCTGCCGGCTTATCGAGAATTGAAAGTTGGCGCGTCGTTTCAAGGGTCCCGTGACGGCCTGCACTTCGTCTTTGGGGAGCTCACCACCATTCCGCCCCGTAAGCTGGGACAGAATACAGCGCGCATGAGCCGGAATTTTTTATTGCTGGTAGTGGAAATTCCTACTGTCAGCACCGTCCGTACGATCTGTTACGAGGAGCGTGGTCCACTTGGTCATCGGGGGATGCATCCAAACCTGGCAAGCGACGATAAGCCTGATAACGACGAGGACCAACGTCCCATGGATAAAGCCGGCGCAATGCTTTTTAACTCTAATTCGGGCCGAGTTGCTGTCGACGAACTGGGTCTGAAAAATGGTCAATTCGCGCGGTCCTTCGCAATTTTCACAGAAGATCAAGATAGTGCGCGAAAGCAACTATCCCATCGGTTGATGGCAACGGTCATGAACGTTAGAGAGGCGCTCCCGCCGGGCGAAATCATGCGGTTTGCTTTTGGCGGCGGTCAGTTCTTCGCCGCGATCGAGACACCGAGATCATGGCTGGAGATCGATCCGCCACGCCCCATGGCCATGGATGACCCCCACTTCGCCGCTAGTATAATTGAGCGGTTGCAGGTGGTTCTGCAAATTGTCGGTAGCCTTGTGCCCGACGGCGATTGAGTTGTTCAACAACGAATTGGTTACCATGCCCGACCCCCAAAAGGACGGTGCCTCATCCGTTACGGAGAAGCCCGGCCCTGAACTTGTCCCTGGTTCAGTTCCGGCCTAGGTTGGCAAAATTACGCAGCAGGGGTGTTCGAAGGGACTGAACCGCCATGACAATCGACGTCGCTGAAGAACATCGCATGATCATCGATTTAGTGGAGAAATTCGTCGATAACGAACTCATGCCCTTGGAACGGGCTGTCATGGAACGAGAGGCCTCCGGCGAGCCCGTGTCGTTGATCAAAGAAGAAGAGGTGACTCTGTTGGCGAAATGCAAGGAGTTAGGCCTTTGGGCTCTAGATGCGCCGGAACCACTCGGCGGCGCCGAATTGCCCACCACTGTGATGCTGGCTATCCAGGAACGTCTCCGGCGCACGGTGACGCCTTTCATATTTCCACCTGATTCACCGAACTTACATATGCTCATGGATGTCGCCACGTCGGAGCAGAAGGAAAAATATTTGCGGCCCTATGCCCAGGGAGAGATGAAATCCTGCATCGCCATATCGGAACCCGGCGCGGGTGGCGATCCGGCGCAAATGAGAACCCGTGCCGTGCGGGAGGGAAATGAATGGGTCATCAATGGCCGAAAGATTTGGGTGTCCAATGTGCCGTCGGCGGATTTTACTATCCTCATGGCGGTGACCGACCCGGATAAGGGCGCGCGTGGGGGCATTACCGCTTTTGTGGTCGATAAAGGGACGGCTGGCTTTAATGTTGAGCGGGAAATTCCCATGCTGGGAGGCGCACGCACCTACGAGTTGGCGATTGAAGATCTACACCTAAAAGATAGCCAGGTGCTAGGCGAGGTTGGCCAGGGTTTCGCGCCCATGCAAAAGCGTTTGACTGTGCGGCGCCTTGAAATGGGAGCCATGTGCGTTGGGATTGCCAGCCGAGCATTGCAAATGATGTGCGAACATACTCAGCAGCGAGAGACGTTCGGACAGAAACTCAGCGACCGCCAGGCCATACAATGGTGGATCGCCGATGCGGCGACAAAAATTCATGCCGCTCGCCTAATGGTCATGGATGCCGGACAAAAACAGGACCGAGGTGAAGATGTTCGTACCGTTGCCTCTATGGTCAAGGTGTTCGCGACCGAAATGGCAACGGAGATTGTAGATCAGGCCATGCAAAGCTTCGGTGCCCTGGGAATGGCGCGGGAAATGCCCTTTACCATCATGTCCCAACGTCTGCGCCTGACACGGGTGTACGAGGGCCCATCGGAAGTGCACCGGATGGTCATCGCCCGACGTACGTTGAAGGAATACGTCTGACAATGGAAGGTCGGTCTTTCCGGGCCACGGGCTATCCGTGGCGGCTGTTCTGCGGTGAGCAGGCGATTGAAAACAATTTGCCCGCTGCTGTAAGGGGCACGGGTGCCTCGCGCGCCTTTGTGATTTGCTCTCCATCAATTAACAGGCAAACCGATCTCGTTCAGCGCATTAAGGCGGCGTTGGGATCACATTATGCTGGAGTTTTTGATGGTATCGAAAATGACTCGACGTACGGATCGGTGCAGGCCGCCACCGCCGCTGCCCGCGAAGCTGATGCCGATCTGCTAGTTGCTGTCGGTGGCGGCAGCGTCATCGTGTCTGTTCGCGCGGTTGCGATCTTTCTGGCGGAACCTGGTGATCCATTCGAAATCATGACCCAATATCCTGAGGGTGAACCAGCCTATAGTCCAAGGTTGATGGAGCCAAAACTATCCATCATCAATATTCCTACGACGCCGACCTCTGCCATGAACAGGGCGGGGACTGGCCTGAAGAACCCAGCCCTGGATCAGCGTATGGAATATTTCGATCCGAAGACGCGACCCCAGGCAATTCTTTTAGATGAAGATGCCTTGCTCACGCCACCATGGGAAGTCTGGCGTTCAACATCAACCACAGTTTTCGCCGGTCTCGTGGGAGGGATGTCCCAAACGGACATGAACCCCTTAGTGGCAGGCGATCAACGGCATGCTTTCGGCCTAGCCCATAACGCCTATTTGAAAATGAAAGACAGCCAGGCTGATGGGGCTCTCCGTATGGATATGGCTCTGGCAGCATTTCTACAAAATCGCGCCGAAGACGATGGTCGGCGAGGCTTTCGGGTCGGCACCTTCATGGGAAACTACGCCGTCTCTACAGCCTTGCACATTCGTTATCCCGCCATCGGACAAGGAGAGTCCACTTCTGTCGTCCAGGCCCATACAATCCGCCTGGCCCAGGATGTCGAATGGTCCCCGGCCAGGCAGGTCTGCCAAGCCATCGGTATTTCATACGATGGCTTGGATGGCCGACAAATGGCCCTCGCCGTGGCCGATTGGTTAGAAGAAATTTATGGCCTGATAGGTATGCCGACCCGTTTGCGGCAACTTGATGTGCCAAAGGACGATTTGTCGAATATCGCAAAGGATACGGTCAAAAATTTCAATGCTAATTCCGGCGTCCGCTCTGCTCAGGAGCAAATAGAGGATGCCTTAAATTTGTTGAATGCCGCATGGTAATTGGTGAACCTAGCTAGCTGCGGAAGAAATTGACTTTCATCTTTGGTTTTGCGATGCAGTTAGCGATAGATCACATTGTTATCTACATAGGCCTATTCAAAGGACTGAGGAGCCATCCATGACAGAAAATAGCCCTGGCACATGCATCATCGTTGGCGTGGGACCTGGCCTGGGCGCTGCTTTGGCACGGCGCTTCGCTAAGGGGGGTCACGGTGTTGCCGTGGCGGCCCGCAATTGCGAGAAACTGGCAGATCTAGTCACTGAGATCGAGGGCGCTGGCGGCACAGCCAAGGCCTATGCCTGCAATACCACCTCTGAGACCGATGTCATGGCCCTATTC